>MVQQ01000246.1 GCA_002067555.1 Syntrophorhabdus sp. PtaB.Bin184 | reverse complement strand
GAAGGTCGGGCCGCACGTATTTCTTTAATTGTCTCTCCCATGAGTGGTCCGCCCGCGAGGCATAGAGGCTGCGGAGCATCTTCGCCGATTTGACGAAGAGCGTCGTGTATCCCCACCGGCACGCCTCGTGTCCGAGCGCTTGGGCGACGTGCGTCTTCCCGACGCCCGGAAGCCCGTAGATAAGAACGTGTTCCTTTTTCTCTATAAAGAGGCACGTTGCAAGGTCCGTTACGATCCCCCTTTTGATCCGGGGGTTAAAAGCGAAGTCGAACCCCTCGAGGGTTTTCTGTTCTTCGAATGACGCCTGCCGGATCCTCTGGGCAAGCTTCTTTGCTTCCCTGCGTTCTATCTCGTCCTGGATGACGAGGGAGAGGAAGGTCAGATAGGGAAGGTCCTCGTTCTTTGCCTGGGCGAGCCTTACATCAAGGCTTTCCGTGAACCCCCCGAGCCTTAACTTCCGCAGCTGTTCCGTCAGGTGGTGGTCGATCATGGCGCCACCCCCTTAAAAGAATCAGGCGATCTGAGGAAGCTTTTCCCCAGTTCCGACAAAGGGGCGACGGCAATGACGGAAGGTTTGCCGATCACTTCTTTTTCCAGCATCGTCTTGATGCTTTTATACCGGACGTTGCCGTAAAGCAGCGCTCGTTCGGCCACCTTCTCGATGATGTCGGGGTATTTCTCGGCGAGCCGGAGTATTGCTTGGGCCTTCCTCAAATTCCGCATGGCATGCTCCTCGAGGATCGCGTTCATGAGCGCAGCGGTGTTAGGGCCGTAATCGGCGGCCTTTTTTTCTGCACCACGTCGGTGTCGCCATGAGGTAAGCGAGTTTCTCGGGAGGGTAGTCCGTCTGGTCTGTCATGAAGGTCCCCGGCAGGGGCGCCCTGGGGTGCATTTTTATTCGCTCATGGTCGAGGAAGATCTCCAGCGTTTTGTACGTTCCCTTGACCCAGACCTTCTTGCCTATGTATCGCGTCGGCAGGGAATAGTAGGACTTGTCGAAGACGATATGGTGGTCGGGATGGACGGTGCATTTTTTCCAGAGAGGCCGCTCGAACGGCACTAAGGGAAGCAGCTTTAAACGTTGTTTCTTCTCTGCAAGGAAGACGGGATAGGGTTTTCTCTTCGTCGTGCCGTGGACCTCCTGGCCGACCTCTTCCCGTAACCAGACGCGTGCCCGCTCGTTGGCGTCGTTGATATCGATAAAGGTCCTTCCCGCAAGGAGCTGCTGCTTGACGGTCGCCACGGCCCTTTCGACCTTGCCCTTCTGCTCGGCATCTCCTTTTTTCGCCGGGTCGGCCACGAAGCCGTAGTGGCGCTCGAGATCGGCATAGGCGTAGTTGACGAGAGGGTCGTAGATGTCGGGCTTCACAACACCGGATTTTAAGTTATCGAGCGTTATCCGGGAAGGCACTCCTCCAAACCATGCAAAGGCGCGTTCATGGCAGTCAAGCCAGGAGGGGATGTCCTGGTTGAAGACGAAGCGGACGAACCGGTGGCGGCTATAGGAGAGGGTCATGATGAAGGCCCATGCTTTGCGCTTTTTCTGCATCACGGGGTCGTACATGAAGCCGGCGTATCCGAAGTCGACCTGAGCCTCGTCGCCGGGAGGCGTCTCTATGCGGACGGTCACATGCGGAGAGGTGCGGGGGAACTCCTTTCTTACGTACCGCTTGACGGTCGTATACGCTACGTTAATCTGGTAATTCTCTTTTAAAAGCCGCCACACCTGCTTGGCCGTCATGTTCGAGTCCTCGAACCACCGCTCGATATCATCCCGGTAGCAACCGACAAGTTCAATGCCCGGCGCCTGATAGGTGGCAGCCCGCTCAGCCATGATCTCCCTGACCCTCCCGATGAGTTCTTGCTCGTCGGGCAAAGGGTCGCCGCGACCTATTGTTAACTCGTTCAAAAGCCCGAGATATTTGCGCACCGTCTTGCGGTCGATGCCGAGCGATGTGCTTATCTGCTTGATCTTCCTTCCTTCATGCCACTGGTAGATTGTCTCCATAACCTCGTTCATCGGTATTTCCCTCCTTGCCATGCTTCCTCCATTCCCTGTTGTTGCAAAAGGAATGCAGGATCACGATCGGTTTGTCCACCGACATCCGGCAAAAAAGTGGGGAATTAACCTGGCCCCGCCAAGTGGGGAATTACCTTGGCCCTAATGGGCATTTAGTGGGGATATACCATGGTCCTCGACGGTCGCAACAAAGCGTTGGAATCTCTAGCCGCTGTCTGCGGCGTCGAAACCGTTCTGTGCCGTTTTACGGAAAGCTTTTCTTCGGTCGAGAACCTCAGCGAGGAGTGGTATAAGCAGGGACCCGAAGGGCATGACGAATATCACGAGGGCCGGCACGTAGTACGACAGGTGCCTGAGATGTGTCTTCAGGAGTCTTCTTTCCTCTTTCGTCCACTTTACCTTGGTGTTCCTCGGTTTCATAAGCAACCGCATGAATCCGGTGATCTTGTCTGCTTCGTGGAGGAGTAACTCTTTATTGTTCCTAACCATTCTTGAGAGTTGATATTGTATTGCACGGTATACCGAACACAACATAAAAATCCATCCCCTCGGTCAGATCTACTACCTATCCACCTTCAGTATTGTACAAACAACGGTGGAACGCGCCGCGAGCCAATCTTTCACTTTTATTATCGCCGGATTTCCGATAGTATTAATCCATGCCTGAGAATACCCTGCAGTGCGAAATCAAGGCGCAGGTCGAACGTGTTGCATATTACAATGAAGAGAATCATTATACCATAGCGAAAGTTAAAATAGAGGGAAGAAATTCCCTGATTACTATTGTTGGCACCCTGTATTCTATCGTTCCCGGCGAAATATTGAGGTTAAAAGGCAACTGGGGGGTACACCCACGCTGGGGTGAACAGTTCAGGGTAGCCTCCTATGAAACGCTGCTGCCGGCAACAGTCAAGGGTATCGAACGCTATCTGGGTTCTGGTATGATCAAGGGAATAGGACCGGTCATGGCGAAGAGGCTAGTGACTCGGTTCGGCGAAGCGACCCTCGACATCATCGACGCGGATATGGAAAGGCTCCACGAGGTCCCCGGCATAGGCGACAAGCGTATCGATATGATCAAAGCGGCCTGGGACGAGCAGAAAGAAGTCCGCAATGTCATGGTCTTTCTCCAGGGCAACGGGGTAAGCCCCGCTTATGCCGCCAGGATCTACCGTTTCTATGGCGGGGACGCGGTGAGGGTGGTGAGCGAGAATCCGTACCGGTTGGCGGTCGACATATTCGGGATAGGCTTTCTTACCGCCGACAGCATAGCCGCGAAGCTCGGCATCGGGAAGGAAGCGCCTCTGAGGATCGAAACGGGGATCCTCTACGTGTTGGGACAGCTCGCGAGCGAAGGCCATCTTTTCTTTCCCCGCGATCTCCTCGTAGAGAGGTGTGCCGAAGTGCTCGAGGTCGACAGGGAGAAGATCCCTCAGGCCCTTTCAAGTCTGGCGGCGCAGAGAAAGGTGATTCTCGACGAACCGGCTCAGCTCTCCGGAGGGGCGTCGGGATACCGGGACGGGATCGTATACCTCGCACCGCTTCATGTTTCGGAGAAGGGGACGGCCGAGCTCCTTGCCAGGCTTGCCGCCCATCCCAGGCAGATGCGCCTTGTCAATGTCGAGGAAGCCTTGAAGTGGGTCGAAGGGACCCAGGGGATCTCTTTTTCCTCGCGACAGCTCGAGGCGGTCCGGGCTTCCCTGGACCAAAAGGTTCTTGTTATAACGGGAGGTCCCGGAACGGGAAAGACGACAATAATAAAGGGCATCATAGCCATCGCCGGCAAGACGGGGCAGAAAGTGCTGCTTGCGGCCCCCACGGGCAGGGCGGCCAAGAGGATGACAGAGACCACCGGGGCCGAGGCGAGGACCATACACCGTCTCCTTGAGTACGGTCCCGGGAGTTCACCGTCCGAGGGGGGATTCAAGCGCAACGAATCGAACCCGCTCGACGCGGGACTCGTCATCATCGACGAGGCATCAATGGTCGACACCCCCCTCATGTATCACCTTCTGAAGGCTGTGCCCCCGCAGGCGACCCTCGTTCTCGTCGGTGACGTGGACCAGCTTCCCTCCGTGGGTCCCGGAAGCGTTCTCAAGGACATCATCTCCTCGGGGTGCGTGGGGTGTGTGCGGCTGAGCGAGATATTCCGGCAATCGACGAAGAGCATGATCATCGTCAACGCCCATCGCATAAACGCCGGTGAAATGCCGTTTCTTGAAAAGCACGCCGGACAGGGCCGTGATTTCTTCTTTGTCGATATCGAGGACCCCGATGAGGTCCTGCAATATGTCGTCGGTCTTTGCCGGGATGTGATACCTTCGCGTTTCGGTCTTCACCCGGTGAAGGACATCCAGGTCCTCACGCCCATGCACCGCGGGGTGGTGGGCGTGTCGAACATGAACGCGCGGCTCCAGGAGGTGTTGAACGGCCGCACTGACGGGATCTCCCGGGGGGGCAGGTTCTTCAAGATCGGCGACAAGGTCCTCCAGACGCGGAACAATTACGAGAAGGACGTGTACAATGGAGATATCGGGACCGTGATCGCCATGGACAGGGAGGTTCAGGAACTTAGCGTCGATTTCGAAGGGAAGGTCGTGTCCTACGATTTCAACGAACTGGAGGAGCTTATCCTGGCCTACGCTATCTCCGTCCACAAATCCCAGGGAAGCGAGTATCCCGCCGTGGTGATGCCTGTCCTGACGCAGCATTACCTCCTTCTCCAAAGGAACCTTCTCTACACGGCCATCACGCGGGGCAGGAAACTGGTCTATCTCGTCGGCACGAGGAAGGCCCTTTCCATCGCGGTCCGCAACGACACGCCCCGCAGAAGATATACGCTCCTCGCGGAGAGACTGAGAGAGGCAAAGACGGTCTCAGGTCTCAGGTCTCAGGTCTCAGGTTAAAGACAGGAAAGACCGTTTCAGGTCCCAGGTTTCACGTTTCAGGAAAAAGACAAAAAACATTCGCTCCAACAAGTTTTTTGCCGCACTAGTTAGTAACTGTGTTGACAGCCGGTTCTCTTCCACGGTTTTTCTAATGAAACCTGAAACCTGAAACCTGAAACCACCTTTCTTGTCATCATACATTCACTTTCCCCGTCTACGAAAACAGGACATCAGAATCATTCCTTCGGTGACAGACACGTCACCGGCTATCCCCTAAAATTGTGGATACCCGGGCGGAAGCATTGCCCTGTGCACGCGGGCGGCCAGGGGAACGAAGAGACGGGGGCGAGGGGATGATATGGCGATCAAGAGAAGGGTGAGGGACTTGAGGCGAACGCGCTGTTTCTGTGCCTGGTGCGGCAGGGAGCGAAAGAGAGATGGCGTCTGGGAAAGGTCTGAGGTGAATGCGAAGGAAATGCCGCTCGCCGTGGTGACCCATGGCATCTGTCCTGACTGCGCCCGCAAGCTGCTTGGCGTCAGGACCCGGGGCAAGGTGGCAAAGAGAGCGGATTGACCGTTGGTGTGCCATTTGTCGTGACAAACGATGACGGACAGGCCGAGAAAGTACGACACGATTATTATCGCCGAAGCGACATACATGACGCCATGTCCGTTGTAGCGTACTTGTAGGCATTCTTCCCGTTCCTGTCAGGGGCGGGGTGCGGGACGAGGAGAGCCGGAAGGTTCGGCCCCGTCTTGAAGGGGAAGGGCCGAACGAGGGACGTGGAGGTGGTGGAGCGATGTGCGGGATAGTCGGATATGAAGGCGGTCGGCAGGCCTGCGAGATACTCATTGACGCATTGAGCAGGCTTGAATACAGAGGATATGATTCCGCCGGAATAGCCCTTTTGGGAGAGGGGGCCATCCACATCGAGAGAAGAAAGGGAAAGGTCGAAGAGCTCAGGAAGATCGTGAGCGGTGCCGCCCTCAAGGGGAGCATCGGCCTTGCCCACACACGCTGGGCGACGCACGGGGTGCCTTCCGAGAGAAATGCCCACCCCCACAGGGCAGGCGACGTGGTGGTGGTGCACAACGGGATCGTCGAGAACTACCTCGAACTGAAGGAGCGACTCAAGAAGGCGGGCCACGTTTTCATGTCCGATACCGATACGGAGGTCATCCCCCACCTCATAGCCGACTACGCGCAGAAGGGCAGAGATTTCACGGACTCCGTCCGCCTCGCGCTCAAGGAGCTTAAAGGGTCCTGGGCGATCGGCGTCCTGAAGGAGTCCGAAAGGACCCTGGTGGCCGCCAAGAATCAAAGCCCGCTCATCGTGGGGATAGGCGACGGGGAGTACTTCATCGCCAGTGATATACCGGCCATCATCAACAGGACGGACAGGTTCGTTTTTCTCGAAGACAACGACATGGCCATATTCAAAGGCCGCAGCATGCGGCTTATCAACGTGGACGGCGAGGACGTCGTCCGGGAGGTCCGGCAGGTACGCTGGGCCACCGCAATGGCGGAAAAGGGCGGATACCGCCATTTCATGCTGAAGGAGATCTTCGAGCAGCCCCGTGCGATATCGGACACCCTTCTCGGGAGGGCGCGAGAGGAAGAGGGCGAGGTGGAGTTCGAGGGAGTGGAGCTGCCGGACCTCGCCGGATTGCGGAAGATCTGGATGGTGGCATGCGGCACGTCCCATCACGCCTGCATGATCGGCAAACACATGATAGAAACGAACCTGAGGATCCCTGTCGAGACGGATGTGGCCTCTGAGTTCAGGTACAGAGATCCCATCGTGTCGCCCGGCGACCTGTTCATCGCCGTGTCCCAGTCGGGCGAGACGGCTGACACGATCGCGGCGATGAGGGAGGCGAGGTCGCGGGGCGCGTCAACCTTGTCCATATGCAATGTCCTCGGAAGCACACTGGCCCGGGAGGCCGACAATGTCGTCTTCACCCATGCCGGCCCGGAGATAGGGGTCGCCTCCACGAAAGCTTTCACCACGCAGATCGCCGTCATGTTCCTGCTCATGCTCTATATCGGAAGAAGGGTGGGGATCCTCGACTGTCAGGATGTCAGGGAACGTCTTCAGGAGATACGGTCGGTCCCCCGGAAGGTGCAGAGCGTTCTCGATCGGGCGCGGTGCATCCAAACCGCGGCGGGAAGATACATGTCATTCAGGAACTTCCTTTTCCTGGGAAGGGGCATCAACTTTCCGACGGCGCTCGAGGGGGCCCTCAAGCTCAAGGAGATCTCGTACATACATGCCGAGGCGCACGCGGCGGGCGAGATGAAGCACGGACCCATCGCGCTCATCGACGAGGGCATGCCGGTTGTGTGTGTCTCCCCGTCGGACAGGACCTGCAAGAAGACCTGCGGGAACATGGAAGAGGTGCTGGCACGAAAAGGCAGCGTCTTGCTCGTCAGCGACGACGAGGCCCACGAGATGGCGGCGAGGGCGACGGAGGTGATTGCTGTGCCTCGAACGGTCTACGAGCTGCAGCCGATCCTTTCCATGGTGCCACTCCAGTTGCTCGCGTATCACATCGCGGACCTTTTGGGCATGGATGTCGACCAGCCCCGCAATCTCGCGAAAAGCGTGACGGTGGAGTGATGACATGACCGGGAGAACATACCCTCATGCAGGTTCGGGAGGAGATCGCGGGCCATGATCCGGGTGCTCATCATTGACGGTGAAGGATCGACGAGCGAGATGCTGGCCGGATGCGCCCTTCACCTCGGTTACGACGTATCGATGGGACACACCATCTCGGAATGTCTCAAGAAGGTCGCGTCCAACCCACCCGACGTGATCTTCATCGATGCTGAGCTGCCCGACGGAAGCCCGCTCGATATCCTGGATGAGATCCATGCCGCCCCGTCATCGCCGACGGTCATCATCTGGGCTGACAGCGGAACAGCGGAGAGCGCGGAGCGGGCCATACGGAACGGGGCCTGGGATTATACGCGCAAGCCGGCTTCCGTGAAGGAGATGACGGCATGCCTCACGCGGGTGGCGCAGTATCGCAGGGAACATCAGAGCAATGACGGGACGGCGGAGATCAAGCGCAACGGCATTGTCGGGAACAGCCCCACGATGAGGGCCTCGATGGATATGGTCAAACGAGCCGCCGACAGTGACCTCAACGTTCTCATCACGGGAGAAACGGGTACGGGCAAGGAACTCTTTGCCCTGTCGATCCACCTGAACAGCAGGAGGTCGCAGGACAATTTTGTGGTGGTCGATTGCACGGCCTTGCCGGAAACCCTCGTGGAGAGCATACTTTTCGGGCACTCGAAGGGCGCTTTTACCGGGGCGGACAAAGCGCAGGACGGTCTCATCAGGCAGGCCCACAGGGGAACCCTGTTCCTCGACGAGATGGGGGAATTGCCGCTGCCGCTGCAAAAGACATTTCTGCGGGTGCTGCAGGAGCATCGCTTCCGGCCGGTTGGAGGCCAGAAGGAAGTGGAGAGCGATTTCAGGCTCATATCCGCGACGAACAAGAACCTGGAGCAGATGGTCGCGGAGGGGAGGTTCAGGGGCGATCTTCTTTACCGTCTCGGCGCCATGACGATACGCCTGCCTCCATTAAGGCAGCATCCGGAGGACATCAGGGACATGGCCGTCTTCTACGTGGGAAAGGTCTGCCGCCGTTTCGGCGTCGCGCCGAAGAAGTTCTCCGACGAATTCATACAATACCTCACTCGGTACGATTGGCCCGGAAACGTGAGAGAATTGTTCCATGTTCTCGAGCATGCCTGCGCGGCCGGGTTCCACGAAGAGACGCTTTTTCCGGTGCATCTGCCGCAGGAACTGCGCATCACGATCGCGAGATCACTGTTCGACGATGACCATCGCGCCCCGGTGGGCGGCGGCAACGGTGACCGGCGCAGCGCGGCGCAGCAGATCCTGAGCCTGAAGAGATTCCGTCAGACAGCCTATTCGGATCTCGAGGAGATGTACCTCAGGAATCTTTTGACCTCGTCGGCGGGCAGCATCAAGGAGGCATGCGCCCTGTCCAGGTTGTCGCGGACGAGACTGTACGGCCTTCTCAAGAAATACAACATACGGCACTGAGCCTCGAGTCATGCACTCTCACGTTTCGTCGCCGCGTGCCGGGGCATCCTGTCCTCTCGCCGGTCGACATGCCGGAATGAACCCTCAAAGATTCCAGTTTTATTGGATGACGTCCCGTAAAAGTGAACATATCTTCGTTCCACGCTGCCGGGGCATCCGGTTCCCGTCCCCCGCAAATCCTTTGCTGTCAATGCTTTACGAAAGGGTCGATGGATGGCACGGTTATTGATACACGGTGACCGTTGTGGATGCAGAACACGCGGGAAGACCGATGAGACAGCGCAGCGTGAACGAGAGAAACCCGAAAGTTCGGCCCGGCGTCGAGAGACGGTACGATACGATCTTCTATGCGAAGAATCGCGAGGACCTTCCCAGAAAGCTAAGGGGTGTGCTGGAACCTTTTCTCTTTGATGAACACATCGAGCTCTTCAGAAGCCTCGCGAGCCTGAAGCAGCGGCTTTGCCTTCCCGCCGAAAACAGGGTGATAGCCATCATCTTTGTTTGCGACAAGGAGGACCTCATGGACATTCTTTCCATGAGGTACTTCCTGTGCAATGTTGAAATAGTGTTGATACTGCCGAACAGGAAAAAGGATATCGTGGCCTTGGGGCACGAGCTGAGGCCCCGGTTCATGACGTACAAGGATGCCGATTTCGGCGAACTGCTGTCGGTCATCAGAAAGATGACCGGCGGGTGGTGAAAGAACGACGAGGGTGGCGCCGCGCGAGGAATGAGCCCTCCCGGCACCTCCCGTGAACAGTGAATGGATGCAGGGAAGGCACAGGTCCCCGTCGCGGGACGACGATGCACAGGACGACCGGGAGGTTGAATGGCGGTAGCCTGCCCCGAAACGTTCCTCATCCGGCCTTGAAGGGGAAGTGACTTCTCTCGGGAGGTGAAAATGAGAGATCAACACATGATAGCCTTAGTCGCCGTTCTCGGGTTAGCCCTCGCGGTTCCGTGTTCGGGGTTCGCCTGGTCTTCCCGTTGCGTGATCCTCGAGAAGGAAGGAACGAGGGCGCTGGTGAGCTGCAACGGTAAGCCTGCGCAATACATCAATCTCGGTGGCAGGGCTGACATGTACAAAGCAGGCGACAGTATCGACGACAGGACGTTTCCGGGACTGAGTGACCGGAAAGTGAAGCAAAAATGAGGAGGTGGAGAAAATGAAACCTCAGATATCAGCATTAGGGTTTGTTATTGCGGTGGCGTTGTTGCTTGCCGCGTGCGCACCCAATTCCGTCATCAATCCTGCATCCATCAACCAGATGGACCAGCAGTCGCGGGCCTATCCCCAGAAGGAATACGTGATCGCCGCGGGGGATGTTCTGGACATCAAATTCGTGGGCGGAGCCGAGTACAACGAAACAGGGGTCACGGTCAGACCCGACGGACGGATATCCCTTGCCTTGGCTCCGGAGATGAAGGTCGCGGGTCTGACACCGGGCGAGATGGCCGGCCAGTTGAAACAGAAGTACGCGTCGGAACTGAAAAGGCCGGAGGTCGTCATCACGGTGCGCGGTTTCTCCGACCAGAAGGTCTTTGTTGACGGCGAGGTCCTTCTCCCCGGCGTGGTCGAGATCAAGGGTCCCACGACGGTCATGAGGGCGATAGCCCAGGCGCGAGGGCTGCGCGAGACGGCACGGCTCTCCAACGTGATCGTCATCCGCAAGGACTTCGAAGGCAAACCCATGGCGGCCAACATCGACCTCGGGAAGGTCATTGACGGAACCGACCTCAGCCAGGACATCTACCTCATGCCCTATGACATCGTCTACGTGCCCAAATCGAACATTGCCAGGGTGAACAAGTTCGTGGACGAATACATCAACAGGGTCGTCCCCGGAGGTTTCCCGGGGTTCCAGCAATTCTCCAATCCCTACAGGTACTCATTTGGCGGTTTCACGAAGGTCTATCCCGACACGGGCTCGTCTGTGACGGTGGCGCCGTGACAACCAAGGGAGGTTGACAAACCATGACCGAGAAGCGGCATCAACCCATTGACTTCACCAACATACGGGACCTTCTCTCCGTGGTCTTCAAACGCAAATACACGATCCTCGCCGTATTTGTCGTCGTCTTCGGAGCGGCTGCCCTGTACGCATTTCTCGCTCCCCGGATCTATGAGGCGAAGAGCATTCTTCTTGTCAAGCTGGGAAGGGAGTTTATGAGGACATCGGAGGGGGCGAACTCGAGCCCCGGCCTTTCCGTCCAGCCCGAAACGATCATGAAGAGCGAGATAAGCATTCTGACAAGCAAGGACCTCATGACGCGGGTCATAAGGACGCTGGGGATCGACCGGATATACCCGGCGATCGCGAAAGGGTCCGCCACACAGACTGACGCGGAGCAGGCGGCCATCGCTTCCTTTGAAGAGAATCTGAAGGTGATGAACATTCCCGGGTCGGGGCTCATTCAGGTTGCCTTCAGCCACGGGGACCCTTCCACATCCGCGACGGTCGTCAACACCCTGGTAGACACCTTTAAAGACAAGCATCTCGATGTCTTCGGGGGCAAGACCACCGCCTTCCTCGAACGCCAGGAAAAGGCCTTTCAGGAAAGGTTGAAGGAATCGGAGGACAACCTCTCCAACTTCAAGCTGAAAAACAAGGTCTTTTCCTTCGAGGAGCAGAAAACGAACCTCATAGAACTCTTCGGGACCCTTGACGAAAAGCTGAAAACGGCCCAGAACGAAGTGACCGAACTGGAACAGAGGATGGCCTTTGTGCGCAGTTCCAGGTGGACCGCCGATCTCCCAGCGGAGACGCGAAACCAGCTCGTCGCCCTGCAGCAGAAGGAGCAGGGACTCCTTGAGAGGTACACGGAGAATTCCAAGATGGTCCAAACAGTTCGTCAGGAACTCAATGCCCTGAAGGATGCCGCCGCGAAGGCCACCGAACAGGCAAGGAGTGTCGAAGTGGCCAGGATCGAGGGTCAGCTGGCGGGTGCGCGCGCCAGGGCAGGCAGCATACGGGCACAGATGAGACAGGTCGAGGGAGAGCTCAATTCCCTGGACAGGCATGGCCGGGAACTCCAGAGCCTCAAGCGCGAGGCCGCCCAGCTGGAACAGAACCACCAGATCTATTCCCGGAAGCTGGAGGAGTCCCTCATTATGGACGACATGGACCGGCAAAAGATGGTGGCTGTCAGCGTGGTCCAGAAGGCAACGGTCCCCGCCTTTCCGAAGAAACAGAGACTCACGAGAAGCCAGATGCTCGGTGCGGGCTTTTTCGGCGGTATCGCGGCAGGCATAGCTCTTGCTATCATCCTCGAGCTTATGACGCCCGGCATGCCGACGCCCGCGAGCGCGGAGAAGAGCCTCGGCGTGCCCGTTCTCATCACGGTGACGAAGAAATGACCGCACGCCGGCCGACTGAAAAAAATCACGATGGGATGGTGAGCCATGTATCTCAACTTTTACAATCTCCGGAAGCAGCCCTTCCATATCACGCCGGACCCCGAGTTCCTCTATCTCAGTCCGAGTCACAAGGAGGCGCTTGCGGCCATCATTTACGGCATAGAGGAGAAGAAGGGCTTTGTCGCAATTGTCGGTGCTGTCGGTGTCGGAAAGACGACGATACTGCGGTCCTATCTCGAGAAGGCCGACAAGAAACGCCTGAAGATCGTCTATGTCTTCAATCCCAGGCTCAGCTTCGAGGGGCTCCTGAAAACGATCTACCAGGAACTGGAACTTCCCGTGGAGAGCAACGATGTCGTGGAGATGACCAATCGCCTGTATGAGGTCCTCATCGAGGAATACAGAGCGGGGAACACCATCGTTCTCGTTGTCGACGAGGCGCAGAACATGCCCGTCGACACCCTGGAGAACCTGCGCATGCTCTCCAATCTTGAGACGTCGAGGGACAAGCTCATCCAGATAGTCCTCGTGGGGCAGCCCGAGTTCGAGGAGGAACTGCAGCAGCACAGACTGAGACAGCTAAGGCAGCGCCTCGCCATCAGGTCGACGATCCTGCCCCTCACGGAGCACGAGAGCATGGAGTACATCCGGTACAGGCTCGAGAAAGCCGGCGTGTCGCCGTCGGCGGTCTTCACCCCGGCCTCGCTCAAAACCATTGTGAAAAAGGCGAAGGGTATTCCGCGGGTCATGAACGTCCTGTGCGACAACGCGCTCATCACCGGTTTCGGCTACCGCAGAAAACCTGTGACCCGGGGAATCGCACGGGAGATCATACGCGATTTCGACGGTTTGAAATGGCCCTCCGCCGGACGGTGGTGGTTTCCCGCCCTCTCGGCCCTGACGGTGGCGCTCATCGCGATGGCATGGTTCCTGCCGAACCAGGAGACCGTGTTCGGCAGGATACGGACCCTCGCTTCCGTGGAACAGAACAAAGAGAGCGCACGGGTGGCCACGATCGTTCCGCCGCCGCCCGCGGCAACGGGTGAGGCGCAGGCGCCCTCCGCCGCCGCCCCGCAGCAGGAGGCGCCCCCCGCAGCTGAGAACCCGCCGTCAGCGGACGCCCGGCCGGGCGCTGGTGCCGCGCTCCCGTCGGTCGTGGAGAAAAGGAGCGAGGCGGTAAAGAAATCAATAGCGCACGGAGATACCCTTATCAAGCTGTCGAGAGAGGTGTATGGAAGATCCGACGAGAGGACCCTCCGGCTGATCCAGAAGAACAATCCTCAGGTTGTGAACCCGGACGTCATCCATGCCGGCGGCATGCTGACCTTTCCCCTCCTGTCCGAGGAGGGTGAAGGTATCGGCCGGTAACCCCCGCTTTTTCCGTTCCCGGGTGAGGATGTTTCCGCGGCGAGCAATGGAAGAGGTATCAGGGATGGTGAGAAGACCCGTCCCGTAAAGGAGGCAAAATGAGCAGGATCTATGACGCATTGGAGAATTATCGGGAAGCGGAGGGGGTACCCCTTGAGCCCGAGCCTTCCCCCCCGGCGGTCGTCCCGCGTGTCGAGGGGACGAACGGCAGCAGGGCGGGCATGGAGCTTGAGATGAGCACCCTCTATCAGACGATCACCGCGGCCCTCCCGGGCAAGGGGCATCGTTCCGTCCTTTTTGTGGGGTCCCGTTCAAGCGAGGGGACTTCCACGATCGCCCGGGAGTTCTCGAAGACCGTGGCGTCGCGGATGGAGAAAGAGGTCGTACTCGTTGACTGCGATGGAAGCTACAATGGACTTGTCTATCCGGAAATGGACCCCGACCTCAAGCTCGACGCAAGCCTCGCGGCAGGGCAGATCGAGAAGGCCCTGTGCCCGGTGGACGGGACCAGTCTGTGCATACTGCCCCTATTTCGCCTGTCCGACCCGACGCGGCCGCAGGTGATCGACTTCGGCAACGGCGGGGGGTTCTGGGATTTTCTCAAGGAGAGGTTCGAGCTCATCGTGGTGGATTTCCCGCCGGCGATGATGTATACGAGCGGGCCCTCGATCATCCCTCTTGTCGACGGGGTGATCATCGTGGTGGAGGCGGAGAAGACACGGTGGCAGGTGGCGCTGAGCGTGAAGGAAAAGGTAATCAAGAACGGCGGGACCGTTCTCGGCGTCGTCTTCAACAAGCAGCAGCACTACATTCCCCAGTGCATCTACAACTACCTGTAACGGGGAGGAACAGGGAAGAAACATGGAAAAATACCTGCACCCAGAAACCGAGGGTCTCTGCCACCTGCCGGTCCAGGGATACCTTCCTGCGGGCCGGGTAGAGATACGCCGCGGCCCGGACCCTCTTGAAGCCGCCGTAGAGGACGGACAGGACGAGAGGAGACCGCAGGCCGATGCGGAGGTGCCGCTGGGGTTTCCCCGGTACCGCTGGCTTTTGCTTCTCGGCGATGTCGTTCTCATCTCGCTGGCCATCATCGCGGCCGTCGGGCTCAGGGTGGGTTTCGGGGGCAGGGCCCTTCTCCACTATTCCATTGGACCCATCTCCACCCTCGTGTTATACCCGCTGGCCCTCTATATCTTCGACCTCTACAATGTGGAGCGCGTATTCCGTTCCTGGGAGACGACCTTTCGCAGCGCCATAGCGGTGGCCCTCGGGACCTTGCTTGCCGTCTGCGTCTTCTACGCTGTCCCCTTAGGCCCCTATGGCAGGGGCGTCATGGTCATCGAGGCTTCTCTCGCCTGGTACCTCCTCAATCTCTGGCGCTGGAGCTACGGGATCGTTTTCCAGAAGACGGGCCCGAAGGTCCCGACACTGATACTCGGGGCCGGGTTTTGCGGCAGGACCATCTGCAGATTGCTCAAGTCACCGCTGTCGCCGTACGAAGTGAAGGGGTTCCTCGACGACAACCTTGAGGAGATCGACCCCGACAGATACCCGGCCGTCATGGGCAGGAGCGACCAGCTTCTCGAGATCGCGGCAGGTACGGGGGCTCATACGGTCATCCTTGCGATACCGAAGAACCGGTCCGTGAGATTGATACGCACCATACTCGACGCCCGTCTCAAGGGGATCGATGTGCGCGACATGGCCGATGTCTACGAGGCTCTGACGGGTCGGATCCCGGTGCGCGGCATCGCCGACCAGTGGCTTCTCTTTGCGGAGGGCTTCTATCTCCTCCGCGCCGACTACGCCCAGAAGCTCAAGCGCCTCATCGATTTTCTCGCGTCGGGGATCATCCTTTTCTTCATGAGTCCCGTTATTGCTGTTGCCGTCATTGCCATCAAGCTCGATTCTCCCGGCCCCGTCTTCTACACCCAGCAAAGGGTGGGAAAGGACAGGCAGGTGTTCACGATCTACAAGTTCCGGTCCATGGAGTCCGGGTCCGAGAAGGCCGGCGCGCGATGGGCAGCAGAGAAGGACCCACGGGTCACACGGGTGGGCAAACTCCTGCGCCTCACTCACATCGATGAGCTCCCCCAGATCTGGAACATTTTCAAGGGGGATATGAGCCTCGTGGGACCTCGGCCGGAGCGGCCCGAGTTCGTCGATACCCTCGAAGACGCTCTGCCCTATTACTATGTGCGTCACACCGTGAAGCCCGGTCTGACGGGATGGGCACAGATAAACTACCGGTACGGGGCGTCAGTCGAGGACGCGCATATCAAACTCGAATACGATCTTTACTATGTCAAGAACATGTCCGTCTTCCTGGACCTCAAGATTCTACTGCGCACCGTCGGTGTGGTCCTCCTGAAGGACGGATCGCGATAGGTATTATGGACTCACGACAGAACGAGCCAAAGGCCGTAATGGTCACCGTCGATCTCGAGGACTGGTTCCAGGTTGAGAACCTTCGCCCACTCTTCCCCCCGGGAACGTGGGACTCCTGCGAGCTGCGCGTCGAAAGAAACGTGCACATGCTTCTCGAACTTTTCGACGCCTGCCATGTGGAGGCGACGTTCTTTGTTCTCGGTTGGGTGGCCGAGCGCTGCCGGGGGCTTGTCCGGGAGGTAGCGCGTGCCGGGCACGAGATAGCCTCACACGGCTACTCCCACCGGTTGTGCCGGGACCTCACGGACACGGCCCTTCGCGGGGACATCGAGATGAGCAGGTCGGTACTCGGGGATATCACCGGAGAGGTCCCTGCGGGTTACCGGGCGCCGAACTTCTCCATCACGAAGGAACTGACGGACATCCTCGCGGAGCTTGGCTTTGCCTACGATTCAAGCTACAACAGTTTCGGACTTAACAACCGGTACGGACGGGCGGAAGGCCTCCGGTGGGGTGCCGACGGGCATCTCGTGGCGGACAGCGGCATCGTGGAGCTGCCGGTGAGTAACCTCACGGTCATGGGGCGGACCGTCCCGTGGGCAGGCGGCGGCTATTTCAGGCTCTGGCCAATGGCCCTCTTTGAGTGCGGAGTTGCCCGCATCCTCCAAAGGGAAGGAAAATATGTCTTCTACTGTCATCCCTGGGAGGTGGACCCGGAGCAGCCCCGGCAGACCTCCGGAATAGGATGGGTCAGCGCCTTCAGGCATTACCTCAATCTCGACAGAACCCTCGACCGGCTGAAACATTTTCTCTTCACCTTTCGGGAAAACCGGTTCATTTCATGCTCCCGATACCTGGGTGTCGGCTTGGGCAAAAGGCCCTGTGAAGAACATGGACCGCGGCACCTCCGGGAAGCAGCCGGAAGCATTTGACGCCGTGAGGAATAAAGGGTACCGCGGCAGGCATATCTCATTGAAGTGACATGGTTAAGGTTGCCATTACCATAGATACTGAGGAAGACCTCTGGAGCGAATACGTGCCGGCTCCCTGTCCCGTGGAGAACATAGACTCCATTCCGCTGGCGCAGGACATCTTCGACCGGTACGACGCCATTCCAACATACCTCGTGGATTACCCCGTCGTAATCGACGCCCATGCGAGCCGTCTGCTTCAAGGCATTCTGGAGAAAGGCAGGTGTGAACTGGGAACCCACTGCCATCCCTGGAACACGCCGCCATACGGGGGTGATGCGAGTGAAAGGGCCACCATGTTGTGCAATCTCGAGGATGGTGTTGTCAGGAGCAAGATGGAGAACCTCCATAAGGCTTTTGTGGCCCGGTTCGGGGTGACGCCTGTCAGTTTCCGCGCCGGCAGGTGGGGCTTCGGTCCCGCCGTCGCGCGAAGCATTCAGGACCTGGGCTACAGGGTGGACAGTTCCGTTATCCCTCTTGTCGATTGGTCGGTCTATGGAGGGCCGGATTTCTTTGACGCTCCGAGGCACCCGTACCGATTGAGTCCCGTGAGCATCCTTGTACCGACGGAGGACGGCGACCTTCTGGAGGCGCCGCCGACGACGGGTTTTTTCCAGAGCAACGCTGAGTTTTGCCGAAAGGTGTTCAGGTACATCATGAAAAGCGATCTTGCCACACGTCTGAAGGGCATAGGTCTGCTGGAGCGGAGCCGCATCATCAATCTTCGCTGGCTTTCCCCCGAATTCAGTTCGGGAGAGGACATGCTCCTGCTTGCCGAGCGTCTGGTGCGCCAGGGGACGTTGTTCCTCAACATGTATTTTCATTCGACGTCCCTTCTTCCCGGCAAGAGTCCTTTTGTGCGGGATGAAAAGGACCTTCAGAGATTCCTGCTCAAGATCAGGATGTTTCTCCAGCACGCGCGGGACGCCGGCTGGAAGTTCATTGCGCTGCAAGACACGAGGAAGGATTACTGACAATGGATCAGCACCTGTCCATAAGACGGTATGCTGTCGGCGACGAGCCCGGCATTCTGAAACTCTTCGCGGAGGTCTTCGGTAGGAACAGGACGGCCGAGGAATGGTACTGGCAATACAATGACAACCCCTGGGGCGGCGGATGGCCCGTCGTGGGTGTTACGGGAGATGAGATCGTCGCGCATTACGCTGTGGCGCGGGGGGACCTGTGCCTGAGAGGGCGGCGCATCGAGGCTGGCCAGTCGGGCGACGCGATGGTACGCTCCGGCATGCGCCGGAACGGGTATTGTGCCCGCCTGATGGACTATTGTTATCAGCTCACCGCGGCCGACGGCCTCAAGGCGACGTACGGTGTTCCCAACAGACTGTCCTATCCCGGGCTTGTGCGGTATGCGGGATGGTGCAAGATCGTGAATCTCAGTTATTTCTTCCTCCGGATCGGTTTCGAGAAGGTCTGGGGTTCCGGTCCTGACCGGGTGTTCAAATGTCTGGGCGGGGTCTCATCGGCCTTGCGGATGGGCGCGCGAAGGCTGCGCCACCACGGGGACTTTGAAATAAGCGTGTCTTCTTCGCTGCCCGATGGCCTGGAGGATCTCTTGCGGAACAAGAGGACATACGAGGTCCTTGCCTTGTGGAAGGACCTCGAGTACCTCAGATGGCGGTACGAAAGCCATCCGGGCGTTACCTATCTCTTCCACACGGGCAGAACAGGGGGGATACCCCGGGCCTTGGTGATAACGCGGGATTGTGGCAATACCATCGCCGTCTGCGACCTTATCCACAGGGACAACGACGAAGTGCCATCCATCTTGTTGTTGGACCATGTCGTCAATTATTACGAGCGCTCACCGGCGCAGAAGATAGAGTTCTACGGACATGACGCCGGTTTCTTTCGCTTCGTCTTCACTTCCTGCGGATTCAGGAGCATTCCTTTCTCGCCCCTCGTGTTCGGGGGGCGGGTCTTCTCGGACCCGGACCTTGAAAAAATCTTTCTTCTGCCCGACAGCTGGAACATTGCCTATGGAGACACGGACGTGATCTGAGGGCGCATAGCGTACCTCGTGAGACGTCCCGAGGAGAGACATGACCATTTGTCCTTACAACGAAGCTGACCGTGACGACTGGGACCGCTACGTAATGGACCACAGCCGTGGGAGCTGCTATCACCTCATCGGCTGGAAGGACGTCATCGAGAAAAGCTTCGGGCACAAGACCTTCTACCTTGTGTCGAGGGACAAGGCGGGCGAGATCGATGGGATACTGCCCCTGGTCCATTTGAATAGTCTGCTTTTCGGCAGCTTCGCGGTCTCCTTGCCCTTTTTTAACTACGGCGGCATATGCGCCGATAACGACCGCGTCCGTGACGGTCTTTTCGAAGAAGCAGTGTACTTTGCCCGGAGACAGGACATCGCTCACCTGGAACTGAGGCATTCCGAGAACCTCCTCCCCGGGGTTCCCGTAAAGACATCAAAGGTGTCCATGAGGCTCGCGCTTCCCGGGACGAAGGAGGAGCTCAACGCCTCTTTTCCTTCGAAACTGAGGAGCCAGGTGCGAAGAGCGGTAAAGGAGGGGATGGTGGCCCGCATGGGCGGGGAAGAAGAGCTCGGGAGTTTCCATCTTGTTTTCTCGCGGAACATGCGGGACCTGGGGACGCCGGTCTATTCCAGGAGGTTCTTCCGTACCATACTCGAAAGGTTCCCTGACGTGGCCCGGATATGCACGGTGTACACCAGGGAGGGAATGCCCGTTGCCTCGGGGATGATCGTCGGATTCAAGGATACGCTGGAGATACCCTGGGCGTCGTCTCTCAAGGACTACAACCGGTATGGGCCGAACATGCTCCTGTACTCAACGGTGCTGGGATTTGCGTGTGACCGGGGATACAGGGTCTTCGATTTCGGTCGCTCGACGCCCGGCGAAGGGACGTACAGATTCAAGGAACAGTGGGGCGCCAAGCCCGCACAGCTGTACTGGCATTACTGGGTGAAAAACGGCGGGCCTATGCCCGAGATCAATCCGCACAACCCGAAGTATGGATTGGCGATTAGGATATGGCAGCATCTTCCCCTGGGGCTGACGCGGCTCATAGGTCCGCCTCTCGTGAAAAACCTTCCCTAGGATACCATGACGAACGATCCCTGCCACGGAAGACACGGCCGATGAGGATCCGGCGAACCCTCTCCCCGACCGCCGCTCCCCTTGGCTTCGCGGACCTCTGGAGGGGACTCAAGGGTTTCTTCGTGGGGGAGAGATACCTCAGAAGGCTCAAGGAGGAGATCACGGGATACTTTGGTGTGAGACACGCCTGGTTCACCTCGTCCGGCAAGGCGGCCCTGTACGTCATACTCCGTGCGCTGCGATCGCTTAGACCCGACAGGACGGAGGTCCTCATACCCGCATACACATGTTTTTCGGTTCCCTCCGCCATCGTTCGTGCGGGGCTCGAGGTCGCCCTCTGCGATGTCGACTCCTCGTCGTTCGACTTCGACGGCGCGCTCCTCGGGAAGAGCATCAACGAGAAGACGCTCTGCGTCGTACCGAGCCATCTTTTTGGGATCCCCTCGTCCATGGAGAGCATTATGGGCATTTGCAGGGAAAGGGCTGTATTTGTCCTTGAGGACGCGGCCCAGGCAATGGGCGTCAGGCGCGGCGGAAAAATGCTGGGGACCATCGGAGATGTCGGTTTCTTCAGCCTGGGGAGGGGAAAACCCGTGACCTGCGGGTCGGGCGGGATCATCGTGACCAACTCCGACGCCATAGGCCGCGCGGTGGACAGGGAGCTATCGTCGCTTCCCCTGCCCGGCAAGGCGAGACAGGCGCGGGAGTATGTCAAGGTTGCGGTGATGAACCTCTTCATTCGTCCCCGCCTCTATTCCCTGCCCGCGTCCCTTCCCTTTCTCCATCTCGGCCGGACCGTCTTCGATACCCGGTTCCCGGTGATGAGGTTCTCCCCCATGCAGGCCGGGTTGTGCGCGACCTGGCGCCGCCGTCTGGAAACGGCCGCGTCCGTTCGGAGAGAGCAGGCGGGGATGCTGTGGCGCGCGCTCGACTCGGCCCGGATCGCGGGCGACCCGTTGTCCGCCGGCTACCTGAGGCTTCCCTTCATGACGGAGAGCCGGGAGCGCGGGCAAATGATATGTTCGACAGCGCGGGAAAGGGGTCTTGGGATAACACGGATGTATCCCTCTCCGATAAACGAGATCCCCCAGATAGCGCACCGGTTCGCCGGGATGGCCTTTCCCTCGGCCCGTCTCGTTGCCGACCGTCTTGTCACGCTGCCGCTGCACCGTTATGTCAGGGACGGGGACCGGGACGAGATGGCCCGCCTCCTCAGGCCGGCGCGACGCGTCGTGACAGAGGACCGCGCCCTGGGTGTGGACATGGCCGTGCCCGGTGTGGCGGGGAGGGAAAGGGTGTGACGGTGGATGCTCCGGCATACATAACGATAGGGTTCTGGACGGCCGTTCTCATTGTTTTCTACGCTTATGCTGGCTACCCTCTCGTTCTCGCGGTCCTTGGTGTCTTCGGGGCACACAGGCCCGTTTATCCCGGGACTGACCGCCTTCCGAAGGTGAGTCTTCTCATTTCAGCTTACAATGAAGCAGCAGCGATCGAAGACAAACTGCTCAATTCCCTTGATCTCGACTATCCGGAGGAACTCCTCGAGATCGTCGTCATCTCCGACGCGTCGAGCGACGGGACCGACGATATCGCGCGCAAATACGAGGGTCGGGGCATCGTCCTGAAACGCTGTGAAGGACACATCGGCAAGACGGCCTGCCTGAACAGGACCGTGCCTGAAACGGTGGGGGATATCATCGTTTTCTCCGACGCCAATTCGCGCTACGACCGCCGGGCGGTAAGATGCTTGGTGGAGAGGTTCTCCGACAGGGAGATCGGGTTCGTGACGGGCAGGACGGAATACCTCTCCCGGGCAGGTGACGGCGGATCGTCCCCCGCCGGGTTGTACACCCGCGTCGAGAGGCTCACAAAGACCCTCGAAGGCAGGATAGGCTCCTGCGTCGGCGCGGACGGAGCGATATTCGCCATCCGCAAGTCCCTCTACCAGCCCCTCGATGCCAGCGACATCAACGATCTCGTGATACCCCTCAGGATAGTGCAGCAGGGTTACCGGGGAATTCTTGCCCCCGACGCGTTCTGTCTCGAGCCCGCCGCCCCGGACGTGTCCGGTGAGTTCGCGAGGCACGTGAGGATAACGACGAGGTCCTTGAGGGCCATCTTCAGGTATCCGGGCCTCCTGAATCCCTTCAGATTTCCCCTTTTCTCCTTCGAGCTCGCCTCGCACAAGCTCATGCGGTTCTTTGCCCCCTTCGCCCTCTTCACCGCCTTGTTCACGAACGTCCTCATCGCGGTTGCGGATGGAGGGTCTGTGTACGGGGCGATCCTTTTCCTGCAGGCCTGTCTCTACGTCCTGTGGCTTGCGGGGTCACTCAACATACCCCTCTCCTTCCTCACGCGCCCATCACGTGCGGCACATGCATTTTGCGCCGTGAACCTCGCCATTCTCATCGGCTGGATCAAGTTCCTCAAGGGAGAAAAGTTCACCACCTGGGCAACACAACGGTAAAGACAGTTTCAGGTTTCAGGTTCCATGTTTCAAGCTTTCATGCTTTTCACCTGCGACCTGCGACCTGAGACACAGAGCATACGATGACCTCCAGGACCAACATTCTCTTCATTCTCCAGACTTTCCGCACCGGGGGGTCGGAACGGGTTGTGATCGACCTGTGCCGCCGTCTCGACCCGGGGAGATTCACCTGTTTCGCGGCGGCGCTCATTGACGGGGACCTGCGTGAAACGTTTGAAGGGATGGGTGTTCCCACACTCCTGCCACGGATACGATCGGCACGGCAGGACGCGCTGAGTGTCATGCGCGGTATCTCGGATTTCATCGGGGCAAACGCCATCAGCGTGGTGAACGCCCACCATTTCACGCCATTCTTCTACGGTTTCTACGGGGCAAGACGCCATGACTCAAGGATATTCTACACGGCGCACAGCCGCAGGGAGGTTGAACTGATGGGCAGGCCCTGGCGCGTCCTCGGCGGTGCCTTGATACGTCTTGCCGACGGGGCGATAGGAGTGTCCCCCGATGTCAGCGAGGCCGTCAGGCGACGTTTCCACCTGCCCGACGAAAAGGTGCTCACCCTTACCAATGCCGTTGACCACAGCCGGTTCGCCGTGGATGTCGACGCGAGGTCGAAACGGAGGGAACTCGGGATAGGGGAGAACGACCGCGTTATCGGGTGCGTCGGCAACCTCAGATGGGACAAGAACTATCCCAACCTCATCAGGGCGTTCGGGATGCTCGGACAACGAGTGCGCGGCGCGAGACTGGTCATCGCCGGCGAAGGGAAGAGGAAGGAGGAGCTGGAGGCGCTCATTGCCGGGATGGGCCTCGAGGGCAGAGTGCTTCTCCTCGGTGCCAGGGATGATGTCCCTGAGATCATGAGGATCATGGACGTCTATTGCCTGAGCTCGTTCAGGGAGGGCCTGCCCCTGTCCCTCCTTGAGGCCATGTCCGCCGGCCTTCCCGTGGTGGGAACGGATGTCCCGGGCATACGGGACGTCATTGTCGACGGCAGTACGGGCCTTCTCGTTCCATCAGACGACCCCGCAAGGCTCTCGGATGCCCTCTTCAGGGTGCTGAGCGACGGGGAACTCGCCCGGGGGCTGTCGGAAAGAAGTTCAGAGTATGTTCTCAGGGAACATGGCTGTGAAAAATGGGTCGCAGAGTATGAAACTCTGTTTTCCCTGAACGGGCACGCGGGGGTATCTCCCGACAGGGGCAGGAGTGCGGGAGCCGGCCGGGCGTCCCTCACGGTGTGATCCCATGGAAATGTCCATTCAAATAGTAAAGAACATCCTCTCGAACTGGGGGTCCTTCGCCATAGGCGCCGCCGTCCAGTTCCTGATGATGCCCTTTCTTGTCCACCGTCTCGGCGATACGCAATACGGGATCTGGGTCCTCATCATAAGTTTCACCGGTTTTCTCGGCCTCTTCGATTTCGGGGTGAGCGGGTCCGTCGTGAAATATGTCGCGGAGTATCGGGCGAAGGGTGACAGCGAGAGCCTGAGCAGTGTGTGCAGCAGCGCGTATTATGTCTTCGCGGCAGCGGGGGTGCTGGCCTTCGCGGTCTCGATCGTGATGGCCTTCGGCTTTCTGCACCATTTCAGTATCCCCCGGGAAGAGATCGCCGACGCGCGGTGGGTCACGCTCATCATCGGCCTCCAGATCGGATTGACCCTTCCTCTGGGTTTTTTTACCGGTTACATGAGGGGGATACAGCGATATGATCACGTCGCGGGCATATCTCTGGCTATCCTCTTTGTCCGGAGCCTCTTCATTGTCATCGCGGTCCTGATGGGGTACCGACTGATCGCCATCGCCGTCGCCCACCTCGTCTCGACCATGGTGGCCGGAGCGATACGGGCGATCTATGTCTTCAGGGCCGATCCAGGTCTCAGGCTGCGTCCCGGGCTTATCACCAAGGAGACGCTGGCGACGGTGAGCCGTTACAGTTTTCTTGTCTTCCTGTATTATGTGGCGACGAGGTTCATCTTTTCCGCCGGGAACCTCGTGATAGGGTATTACCTGACGGCTGCGGCCATCACGCTTTACAGCATTTCCCAGAGGCTCGTCGACGAGTTGCAGGTTGTCGTCATGTCCACGGGAGTGCTGCAGCCCGCGGTGAGCGATCTCGAGGCGCGGGGTCAGAACGCGAGGGTGCGGCACGTCCTCGTCAACGCGACCAAGTACTCCATGATGGTCGTGTTGCCCATTGTGGTTACCTATCTCGTGGTGGGGGATGCCTTCATATCATTGTGGATGGGGGAAAAGTACGGCGCGGCCTGCTACAGAGTGCTCGTGGTCCTGACCTGCGCCGCGGCGGCCAATATCTCGCAGTACACCTCAACGCAGGTCCTCCAGGGGATAGCCAGGCACGGCGGCACGGCCTATGTCGCTATCGTCGAGGCGGCCGCGAACGTTGCCCTGAGCATTGCGCTGGTGAAAAGATATGGCATTATCGGAGTCGCCGTGGGCACGCTCGTACCCATGCTGTGCAGCAATCTGATCGTCATACCCTGGTACGCCTGCCGGGTCATCGGTCTTTCCCTGGGGCGCTTTTACTGGGAAGGACTTCTCCAGCCCTGCATCCCGGCATGCCTCTTCGGGCTTCTCCTGTACGCCGCTTCCCGGATGATAAAACTGAACGGCTGGATGCCCTTCGTGTCGGTTTTGGCGGTGTGCCTTGCAGGCTACGCATTTGCCGCCGGGCATCTGTGCATGTCGAAACACGAGCGCGTCAAGCGATGGAGAGAGCTGTCCACCGCCGTCCGGTCCGGCTTCGCTGTTATACGTTCCCCGGCCCCCTGGATGCGTTCGCGCTGAAAGATCGACGCCCTGAGCAGAAACGCAAGAATGGAGGTTTTTCATGGAAACACAGAGTAGTGTCTCCACCGAGCGCCTGGGTCCATCCTTCATCTGTTTCCTCATATGGACCTTCATTTCCATAGCGCGGCCTCAGGACTTCATGATTTTCCTTGTCCCTTTAAGGCCTGTGCTTGTGATCTGCGTCGTCACTATAGCCATGATGTTCCTCGAAGGGGTTTCCCTTCCCCGGGGGATATTCAAGCTCACCGAGGTGCGACTGGTCCTCCTTCTCTGTCTTGTCATGCTGGTGGGAACACCCTTCGCGGTCCACAGGGGTGTGTCTTTCAGTTTTCTCACCACGGTGATGCCGGCAACCCTTCTCTATTTCCTTGTCACCGTCATTCAGGTGCGGTCCCTGAGGAGATTGCAGGTGACCGCGGCGGTGGCGGTGGTGAGCCTTCTCTTCTGCACGTCCCTCTATATCGTGGAGGCCTCCGCCTACCAGGGTTTCCGGGCGGCGGCAAGCGCCACGTACGACCCGAACGACGCGGCATTGCTCTTCGCCACCTTCATACCCCTATGCCTGTACCTGCTGTTTGCCTGGCAGGGCAGGGCAATTAAGGTCCTCTCGGTCGCGGCGGCCTGCCTGGCGGCGGCGGGGATAATGATGAGCCGTTCCAGGGGTGGTGTCCTGTCGCTGGCTGTTGTTATCGTCATCCTCTTCCTGAGCAGCGTGCCCAGGATACGGGGCATCGCGAAGGTGGCCGCGGTGGTCCTGCTGGCATTTGTTTTCATGAGCTATTTCTCGGTCGTTGAAGGACGCTTTCAAGACATGGGTGAGGACTACAACCTTGTCGATGAGAACGGCCGCATCAACCTCTGGAAGCAGAATCTGGCCATCTTGGGCGAGAATCCTGTTCTGGGCACGGGCACGGGCTGCTCGGCGGTGGCCCTCGGTCTCTTCCGGGCCCGTGAGGGGGGCAGCCAGACGTGGCTGACCCCGCACTCTTCGATCCTCCAAGTTGCCGTGGAGACGGGGATACCCGGTGTCTTCGTCTTCATCATCCTCAATTTCCTGGCCATACGTCACCTGCGCAGGGTACGCGGGGATAGGGACCATCCCCTGTCACGGCCGGCTTTCTTTGTGGAACTGGCTTTCTACGGATTCTGGGCAGGAGGTCTTCTGCTCAGCCACGGCTACTCCGTCAATCTCTACTTTCTGTTGGGGATATCCGCCGCCATACGGTATCTGTACACGAACTCTCCCGACCCGCAGCCTTGCGGGTCCTGAAGGGGCTTAGGAGGGAGCATGCAACGGGCCATATCAACTGTGCGATGGGAAAAAGCGCAGGTGTACGAGAGGGATTTCTGGTCGAGACAGGTGTCTGCGGCGACGGGTGAGATGTCGCGGTACAGGTGGTATGAGACCCGGGCTGAGGGTATCTGGAGGCGAGCAAAGCCGTTTTTCGCCTCACAGACACGGATCAGTGTCCTCGAGATAGGGCCGGGGCCGGTGGGCATCGTCAATTATCTCGAAGCGGATGAACGCCACGCCCTCGACCCCCTGGAGAACTATTACAGCTCACAGCCCGAGTTCGAGCGTGTGAGAGACAGGGGTGTCATACGCCACAACGGTACCGGTGAAGATATCCTTTCCCTGGGGAAGACCTTCTCGTTCGTGATACTCGACAATGTCCTCGACCACATGAAAGACCCGGACCGCGTGCTCCGCGGCATTCACAGGAGCCTCGACCCCGGAGGGGTCATGTTCATCAGTCTCAACGTCTATACCAGATTCGGTGCCTTCGTGCGGAGTATCATGGAATACCTGGAGATCGACAAGGGCCACCCCTTCAACTTTTCCCGGTCTCCCGTCATTTCCCTTCTTCGTAAGAGTGGGTTCCAGGTCCTGTGGTCACAGACGGAGGATTATGCTGCTCAGAAAAGGGCGTACAGGCAATCGGGAGAGTTCAGGAAGGTGCTCAAAAGCTCTCTGGGCGTAGTGGATTTCAGGTTCGACGCCTTTTGCAGGAGGGTCTGATGGCATTTCGCTACCTCCAGCATCTCTGTGCCTGGCCGGCCATCTGCCGCAACCAGTGGATGACGCCCGGCGAACTCGTTGCCATGCAGGAGCGGGCCTTGAGGCGTCTTGTTGCCCACGCCTACGCCAGAGTCCCCCACTATCGCAGGCTCTTCGACGCTCAGGGACTGCACCCCGGCAACATTGTTTCCCTCGATGACCTGAGGAAGGTCCCGGTCCTGACGAAGGAGATGGTGCGCGCCGGCTACCCCGGGGACATACTTATGTCCGGCCTCGACCGGTCCGAATGTTCGGCGCGTACGACGTCCGGATCGTCGGGCAATAAGTTGGAGGTGGTGCTCGACCACGAGGTGGCCGTGCTCTACCGCCTCATGCAGTTCAGGCAGCTCATCGACCTGGGTTACAGGCCCTGGGACAGGATGGCATACGTGCGTTTCACGCCGCCGGTGACCAGCATTATACCGCAGAAGATGGGACTCTTCAGGCGTCACTTCATTCCCCTCGAATGGGGTCCGGAGAGGCAGACGGAGGAGGTCCTCCGTACGAGGCCGCGAATCATCAACGCCTACCCGTCGGTGCTCTACCTGCTGGCGAAGACGCTGGGCAGAGAGGGCGGGAGGCGTCTTAAACTCAAGTTCCTCATGTCGAACTCCGAACTCCTGACGGCGCACGCAAGGGAATACATGGAAGACGTGTTCGGCTGCAAGGTGTATGACGATTACTCATGCCTGGAATTCTCCGCCATAGCCTTCGAATGCAGGATGCAGAACCTTCATGTCGCGGCGGATAACGTGATCGTTGAGGTGCTTGACGAGAGCGGCGACAGGCTCCCTCCAGGTGAGGCCGGGAGGATAGTCGTCACCTCCCTCAACAATTATTCGATGCCCTATATCCGTTATGAAATAGGCGACATTGGGGTGCTGTCGGCGGAAAACTGCCCCTGCGGCAGGTGTTTCCCCGTTCTCAAGGCGATTGTCGGCAGGTGTGATGATTTCCTGATTACGCCTTCAGGTCGACTCATCGATCCCCAGACGGTGGTGTTCCAGATCGAGACGATTCCCGAGGTAAGGGAGTTCAGGGTCATCCAGCAGGAAGACGGCAGCCTTGCGGTAACCATTGTCCCCGAGGGGGTGGTGGAATTCCTGAGGATCAAGGAGGAGATAACGGGGAGGCTGAACGCGCTCTTCAGCGATACCCTTCGCGTCGATGTCATCGAAACAACTGCGCTGGACAGAGGATCAACGGGCAAACACAGATCGATAGTCTCCCGGAGGTCCCGGGGAGCCCGGGCTTCTCCCGGGTGACGACCTGTCGGTCAGATCATTGAGAAAAGAGCTGAATGCATCTTTTCCGGCGCACCCGTCGTTGCCCCCTCCTTCCGGGGGGGCGGGCGGCCTTGCCGGATGCGCCGGAGGGGACAGAAGAGATGGCCGGAATGGGCGCAAGCGATGAAAGGGAGTGCATCATGGTGAAGTCATTAAAGAAGTGTTTCATTTATCTCGCATTACTGGGTCTCCTCATATCCGGTACCGCCGGTGGTTCCTTTGCGGACATCATCATCGATAACGGTGCGACGGGCACCTCCTACACGGGTACCTGGTATGCCTCGGGAGGCACAAGCCCCTACGGCGCCTCGAGCCTGTGGTCCCGGAACGGCACCACATACACCTTCGCCATGAGCGGCCAGACCGCCGGGACCTACGAGGTCTTCATGTGGTGGTCGGGGTATTCGTCACGGGCTTCAAGCGTTCCCGTCGCCATAAACTACACGGGCGGCACGGCGAGC
>MVQQ01000245.1 GCA_002067555.1 Syntrophorhabdus sp. PtaB.Bin184 | reverse complement strand
CCGCCACATTGCTGATTTCACCGGCCAGAAACCCAAGGATCAGCACGAGCACAGCGGCGGCCCAAAACCAGAGGAAAGCATTACGGTCCATCTCTATTTCTCCTTTGTGTCACAGAATGCTTGTGGTAATGAGTATGATATCTTTTTTTTCGCTTGCCAATGAAAAGCGCGATTCTCAGGAAAGAAAAAGGAGCCTTCGATCCCTCGAAAGCCCCTTGATATGAAATATCCTTACTTGCTGGCTTCCTCAACCGCCACGGCCACGGCCACGGTCGCGCCTACCATGGGGTTGTTGCCCATGCCGAGAAAACCCATCATCTCGACGTGCGCCGGGACCGACGACGAACCCGCGAACTGTGCGTCGGAATGCATCCGGCCCATCGTGTCCGTCATGCCGTATGATGCCGGGCCCGCGGCCATGTTGTCCGGATGGAGCGTCCGCCCGGTACCGCCCCCCGATGCGACAGAGAAGTATTTCCTGCCGACCTCATTGCATTCCTTCTTGTACGTACCAGCAACGGGATGCTGGAACCGGGTGGGATTCGTCGAATTCCCCGTGATGGAAACATCCACCTTCTCGTGGTGCATGATGGCTACGCCTTCCCTCACGTCATCCGCGCCATAACATCTCACCGCTCCCCTGTCTCCCTTCGAATAGGGCCGGCTTTCCACGATCTCCAGCTTTCCCGAGTGGTAGTCGAATTTTGTCCGCACATAAGTGAAACCGTTTATCCGGGAGATGATCTGGGCCGCGTCCTTGCCGAGACCATTGAGGACAACCTGCAGGGGCTCTTTCCTGACCTTATTCGCTGATTTGGCGATGCCGATGGCCCCTTCGGCGGCGGCAAAGGATTCGTGCCCCGCGACGAAGGCAAAGCATTTCGTGTCTTCCTTGAGGAGCATGGCAGCGAGATTCCCGTGTCCCAGTCCCACCTTCCGGTCATCGGCAACAGAACCGGGGATGCAGAAGGCCTGCAGGCCCTCACCTATCGCTTCAGCGGCATCCGCCGCCTTCGTTTTGCCTTTCTTTATCGCGATCGCCGCGCCAACAATGTACGCCCATCCGGCGTTCTCGAAGCAAATCGGCTGGGTTTCCCTGGCTATCTTATAGGGATCTATGCCCTTCGCGTCGCAGATCGCCTTCGCCTCCTCTACCGACTTTATCCCGTACTTACTCAACACGGCGTTGACCTGCCCAATCCTTCTATCGTAGTTCTCGAAAAGTGCCATATCGTCATCCCTCCTTATTCATGCCTGGGGTCAATGAGCTTCACCGCCTCGTCGACCCTGCCGTACTTCCCGGAAGCCTTCTGAAGGGCCTCGTTGGCATCCATGCCCTTCGCTATCATCTCCATCATTTTGCCCAGGCTGACGAACTCGTATCCGATTATCTCATCGTTGTCGTCGAGGGCTATCTTTCGCACGTAACCCTCGGTCATCTCAAGGTACCGGGGTCCTTTTGCCACGGTGCCGTACATGGTGGCCACCTGGCTGCGCAGGCCCTTCCCCAGGTCCTCGAGCCCGGCGCCTATCGCGAGTCCGCCCTCGGAGAAAGCCGACTGGCTCCTGCCGTAGACGATCTGGAGGAAGAGCTCCCTCATCGCCGTGTTGATGGCGTCACACACGAGGTCCGTGTTGAGAGCCTCGAGTATGGTCTTGCCGGGCAATATCTCGGCGGCCATGGCGGCGGAATGGGTCATGCCCGAGCATCCGAGGGCCTCAACAAGCGCCTCCTCGATGATCCCGTCCTTGACATTTAGTGTCAGCTTGCACGTTCCCTGCTGGGGGGCGCACCAGCCTATACCATGCGTAAAAGCGCATATATCCTTAATTTCCTTTACCTGCGTCCATTTGCCTTCCTGCGGTATCGGCGCCGGGCCATGGTTTGCCCCTTTCGTTACGGAGCACATCTTCTCCACTTCCTGAGAGTACATCATGAGCGTATATCCTCCTTGGTTGGTTTTTTGCGGTTAGTCAGCGTGACACACGAAACGCCTATAGTATACTACTCCGGCGGGGTAGATGTCATGGGGGAAAAATGGCCTGAACAGCTTGAACCGCTTGAGCCGCTTGAACGGAAAAGAAATAAACTGATAACCGGAGAGAGATCCCATGAACAATTGTCATCGGGAAGATTCTCTTTGGTCTCTTACCCTGACCCCTGATGTCCATTATTGACATCAGGGGTCAGGGGTCACACGTTCAAGCGGCTCAAGCGGTCTTTATCTTCTTATTCTTCTTCTCCGCCCTGGCTTCTTTTTCCTGTTCGTAGATGTCCTCGGTGAGGGTGGCCACGCGTTCACGCCAGCGGGGATCGTTCTTGTTGAGCTCAACCTCTTCGTAGAAGTCGGATATGCTGTGGTTGAGAAGTTTGTAGGGGTTGTCTTCGGATTCTATGTCGAAGAAGGTGTGCCGCAGTTCGTGGCGCAAGATCTTGACCCTGTCGAGGTCAGTGATGTTCTCCCAGCATTTCTTGTCGAGGGTGATGATGTAATCGTACCCCTCGATGGCGTCGGCCCCATTCTTCGTGAGGTGCCGCATAAGGTCGTTCGTCTTGATGATCCGCGCGAGGACAAGCATCCCGCCGGATTTCCTCTTTTTCAGGTCAAAAAGAACCTTTATCTTCGCGTTGACCAATTCGGGGAAACTCTGCGATCTTACCTCCCTGAGCAGGGTGAGAACGTGGTCGTTCACTTCGTCATAGCGCAATCCCATAGTGCCTCCTGAAGTAAGTACGGATGTTAAGCGGACGCGGAAGATTACCACGAGGAACCCTCAAAAAGCAAGGAACAGTGCCAGGAACGGGTACCCTTGACACGAAGAGGACGGAACCGGTATAAGGAAAATGACGGATGCAAGGCACTTAAAAAGAGAGGGATTACGATGACAGTCGTCAGGACACGCGGTGGCTCATGGGTGAAGAGGGTCCTGGTCACGTGGTTCACCGTGTTTGTCGTGCTCTCTCTCACCGCCTGTTCCACCTCTTCGTCCCTCCCGGAGCGCCAAGGGTTCGTTGAGGTCACGGGCGGCAGGGTCTGGTACCGCATCGTCGGTTCCGGCAGCGCCACCCCCGTGGTCGTTCTCCATGGCGGGCCCGGTGCCGCGAGCGACTACCTCAAGCCCCTCGAGAAGCTCGCCACGGACAGGCCCGTCATCTTCTACGACCAGCTCGGCTGCGGCAGGTCGGACCGACCGAACGACAGGTCGCTCTGGCGCATCGAAAGATTCGTCGAGGAGCTCGCCCAGGTGCGCGCCGAGCTCAAACTCAAGGAGATCCACCTCTACGGGCACTCCTGGGGGACAATGCTGGCTGTGGATTATATGCTGACGAATCCTTCCGGGGTAAAGAGCCTTACCCTCGCGAGCCCGTGCCTCAGCGCAAAGCGATGGGTCGAGGACGCCAACGGCCTTATCGCACAGCTTCCACCCGACATACAGAAACTGATCCGCCGACACGAGAAGGCGGGCACCACGGACTCGAAGGAATACGAGGCGGCCGTCACGGAATACCTCAAGCGGCACCTGTGCCGTCTCGACCCCTGGCCGGAGGAGCTGACACGGTCATTGGCAGCGTCGAACGCGGAGATCTACAATAAGATGTGGGGACCGAGCGAATTCCACCCCACGGGCGACCTCAAAAAATACGACAGGGTGGACCGTCTCCGCGAGATCACGGTGCCCACCCTTTTCACCGCGGGCCGGTACGACGAGGCAACCCCCGGTGCGACAACCTGGTACAGCTCCAACCTTCCCGGCTCCACCGTCAGGATCTTCGAGAAAAGCTCCCACCTGGCAATGTTCGAGGAACAGGAAGAGTACCTGAAGACGTTACGGGAGTTTATGAGACAGTTTTAGGTTTTAAGTTGTTAAGTTTTACGTCAAAGACCGGGGAACCGCTCGCCGGATCAGGTTGAACGCACGAACACCCGCGGAACGAAGGCGCCTGAGTCTTCTACGTAAAACTTAAAACCTGAAACTTAAAACGGTTCTTATTTTCTATACCAGTTCTTCCCCGTTTCCTTCACGTAGATCCGGGTGATGGTGCCGCAGTCGTCGCAGACGTCGGCGTAGAAAGGTTCCGTGCCCCCCAGAACGAATTTGGTCTTGTAGGCGAGCCCTATCCTGCCCGCGTCCGCCGTCTGATCGACCCTTACGCCAACGACGATGTTGCCGCCCCCGCAATGGGGGCATTTCCCGTTCTTTTCGTCCATAGCGCCTCCGTCCGTTCCATGGAACCGGTCACAAGCGAACACCCGCCGCTCATCTCATAACCATCGCGGCGGAGATAACGTAAAGCGTTTGCCGGATCATGTCAGGTTCGGGAGTCTTCCAAAGGGTCCTTCTTGTTAATTAGACGGAAGGTCTCCGCATAGATGACAGCCCGTGGTCCCACCGCGATGATCTCGACCGTCTTGTGCGAAACCCGGTAAATGATCCTGAACCTGCTCACCTTGTAGCTTCTCAGCTCCGCAAGCTCTTCCTTCAGCGTTTTTCCCCGATCCGGATCCGTGACGATGTCCGCCAGTGCCGCCTTGATCTTTCTCTTCAGCGATGGGTGCAAGGCCCGTATCAGATCGGCGACAACATGAGGGATCCTCAGGGTATAGAGCGCGCGCTTCAAAGTTCGTCGAGGGTGTACAGCTTTGCCTTATTCTTCTTCAGGAGGGAAAGCCCCTGCCTTATTTCCTTCATCAAGTCTTTGTCCGCCCTGACGGCGATCGTTTCTTTCCAGCTCTCGTATTCGTCAGGGCTGATGAGGACGGCGGCCGGGCGTCCATTCCTGGTTATGGTTATCTCTTCATCGGTTGAAGAGACCGAGTCCACGAGGCTGCTCAGCTTCATCTTTGCCTCGGTCAGGGACAGGGTTTTCATCGATACCTCCCCAAATTCTGGTCAACCAGAATAATGACCAGTTTATCATGCATGACCGATGGTGTCAATGCAGGTCACCTGCCTGGAAGTAGTTGGGCATGGACATACTTACCACCCTGGGGTATACCCAGAAGAAAAGGTTGCAGGCGGGAAGCAGGAGCC
>MVQQ01000244.1 GCA_002067555.1 Syntrophorhabdus sp. PtaB.Bin184 | reverse complement strand
CAACGCTTGCGGCTGGGTCTACGATCCCGCCGAAGGCGTTCCCCAGATAGGCATTGCGCCGGGCACACGCTTCGAGGACCTTCCCGAAACGTTTACGTGCCCTATCTGCAACGCGGCGAAGAGCGAATTCTCAAAGGTGTAACGGGGAGCGGACATGACAAACATATTGCGGGAAACGAATTTCGAGACACTGGGGGCACCGAGGAAGGGCAAGGTGCGGGACATATACGATCTTGGCGATCAGCTGCTCATCGTGGCCACCGACAGGCTTTCAGCCTTTGACGTCGTTCTTCCCACGGGCATCGAAGACAAGGGAAAGGTTCTGACGAAGCTCTCTCTTTTCTGGTTCCGGCAGATGGAGGATATCATCCCCAACCACATCATAGAGACGGATGTCGACAGGTATCCGGCGTCCCTCAAAGTGTACGCCGAGGCGCTCAGGGACAGGAGTATGCTCGTCAGGAAGGCGAAGGTTCTGCCTGTGGAATGCGTGGTCAGGGGTTATCTGGCAGGTTCCGGCTGGGGTGAATACAGGAAGTCGGGAACGGTGTGCGGCATCAGGCTCCCTGACGGTCTCAAGGAATCCTCCAAGCTCGAAAAGCCGGTCTTCACGCCGTCGACGAAGGCGGACGAAGGGCACGACCTCAACATCTCCTTCGAAGAGGCGGTGAAGATCATAGGTGACGACTATGCCAGGAAGGTGCGGGACACGAGCATTGCCATCTATGAGAAGGCGCGCGCCATAGGCGAGAAGAGGGGCATCATAGTTGCCGATACCAAGTTCGAATTCGGCGTTATCGAGGGTAATGTCGTGCTCGTCGACGAGGTCCTCACACCCGATTCATCGCGCTTCTGGTCGCTGAAGGACTACGCTCCCGGCAAGTCCCAGGACAGCTACGACAAGCAGATAGTGAGGGATTACCTCAACACCCTCGACTGGCCCAAAACCTACCCCGGCCCGGAGCTCCCGCCGGACGTGGCGAAGAAGACCTCGGAGCGGTACAAGGAGATATACAAGATCCTCACAGGCAAAGAACTGTAAGGTAAAGAAGGTTCAAGAGTTCAAGGGTTCAAGGGTAAAAGAAAAAAAAGGGCGCCGGTGCCTTCGGCCGGTGCGTGAATTGTTTCGACGCCCAACCTGGGTTGACTTCTGATCTCCCTTCGTGGCTTTCCTCTTGAACTCTTGAACTCTTGAACTCTTGAACTTTTGAACTTTTCTCACCTCACCAGGTTCGACAACACCATCACCGTGCCGTAGGGGAAAAGCATGAGCAGGAGAATGGCTATGATGTAGGACGGGATGTAATAGAAACTGCCCTTGAAGACCGTCGCCAGGGGGATGTCCTTTGCCATGCCCGCTACCACGTAGCAGCACAGGCCCACGGGGGGCATGATGGCTCCCATGGTGGTGACTATCGTGATGACCTGGCCGAACCAGATGGGATCGTATCCCATTCCCATCACGATGGGATAGAATATGGGCAGGGAGACGAGGAGGAAAGCAAGGGCATCCATGACGCAGCCGCCGATGATGTAGCACAGAACGATGATCCAGAAGAGGGCCCAGCCGGGCAGGGCGAGGGTGGATATCCACGATGCCGCCTCGAAGGGCAGGCGTGTGACGGCGAGAAACCTCCCGAAGATGACGGCGCCCGCGACGATGATGAAGACCATGGCGGATATTCGCAGGGTGTCCGTGACGGAAGCGATGAAGCCCTTCCAGGAAAGCTTGCGGCGTATAACGCACAGTATGAGTCCCAGGGCGCAGCTCGCGGCCGCGGCCTCCGTGGCGGTGACACAGCCCGTGAAAAGAGCGAACATGATGATCCCGAAGAGAAGCGAGATCTCGATGAGGTCCGGGAGGGCCCCGAAACGTTCCCGCCATGTACTTTTCGGCCCCTTGGGGCCCCACTCGGGATGGCGCCAGCAGATATAGAAGACGGTGGCGGCGATGAGGACCGTCAGGATAACGCTGGGTATGACGTTCCCGAAGAACAGCTTGCCTATGGACTGCCCGGTGTAAAGTCCGTAGATGACAAGGACGATGCTCGGCGGGATGAGAACGCCGAGGGTCGCCCCGGCGGCGACTGCTCCCGCGTTGAGTTCGGGCCGGTAGTTATACTTCTTCATCTCCGGTATGGCGACGGTGCTCATGGTGGCGGCGGTGGCGGAATTGGAGCCGCTGATGGCCGAGAAGATCGCGCACGCCATGATGGTGGTTATCGCGAGCCCACCGCGGTAATGGCCGAACCACCTGTAGGTAGCGTTGTAGAGGCTGTTGTTGTAGCCTCCCCAGTGTGCGAACTCTCCGACGAGGATGAACATGGGGATGACCGTCAGACCGTAACTGGAGAAGATGTTCCACATGTCGGCACCGATCATGCCGAGTGCCGCCTTAAAGGAGGTGACATAGACGACCCCCGCAAATCCCACGATGGCCATGGTGAAGGCGGCCGGGATCCTGAGAAGGAAAAGGACGGCGAACATGACGACGATACCGATGACTCCGACGATGGGGCCTTCCATGCTAGTTCCCCTCCCTGTTCACAAGGAGTCCCGCGAGGTCTACGAAAAGAGTCAGGGCAAGGACCGCGAAACCGAAGGAGACGGCGAAGACGAAGGGATGGAAGGCGATCTTCAGGGTTTCCGAAAGCTCGCCCGATTCCATGATCTTCATGCCGTACTCGTAGATCTGCCATGAGACAAGGGAGAAGAAGGCGCCGCTGATCACGCAATTGGTCCCCTCCAGCATCCGTTGGAGTCCTTTCGGGAACTTTTCCGTCAGTATCTCGACGATTATGTTACCTTTTTTTTTCTCCGTGTAACCGAGCGCGAAGGCTATGACAACGGCTCCCAGGAACGAAACGACCTCGTAGGCCCCCCGGCAAGGGGCATGGACCATCCTGAGCACCACATTCGCAGTCGCGACGGTCATGAGCGCCAGGACGGCGAAACCTCCCACGACCATAAGAAATCCGTTAAGAGCAGTATTGATCCTTTCAAGATACTTCATTCAATCCCCCTCGTACCCATGACCTGCAACCTGTAACCGATGGCCTGTCACCTGCCTCACCTGTACTTCTTCTCGTACCTCTGTTTCAGTGCGTAGACGTCCTTCATGATCTCCCCGCCGGGAAGCCCCTGGGAAGTGATCCTCCTGACATAGTCGTCGATCATCGGTTTCGTGAGACGGGTTATCTCGTTCTGATCGGCGGTGGAGAGGCGGATGATCTGGTGGCCGTATCTCTTTTTCGACCATTCAAGTGCCTCCTTCACATGGTTATCCACATATGCCCCGGTCCATTCGGCCTGCTCACGGGCAAGGCCGTCAATGACCTTCTTCACGTCCTCCGGAAGGGAACCCCACCGGTCCTTATTCATGACTACGGCGAAGGACACGACAAAAAGGTTCGCCTCCGTCGCGTAAGGAAGGTATGCAGCGAAATTGAAGTCCTTCAGAATCTCCATCGAGGAGACGTTGCCCTTGACGATCCCCTTCTGTATGGCCTCGGGGGCTTCGGACTGGGGCATGCCGATGGGTATTGCCCCGATCCTTTTGAGAACGTCCGTGCCCGTCCCCGAGGTCCTCAATTCCATCCCCTTGAGTTCTTTCAAGGAACGTACGGGCACCTTTGTCATGATGTCCGCGGGAGGACAGGTGAAAACGGTGATAAGCTTCACCTTTGCGAATTCCTTCGGTTGGTACTTCTCGATGAGGTCAAAGAGAGCCATGCTTGCCGCGCGTGCGTTCCTGAAACCGACGGGAAGGTCTATGGCTTCGGAGAGCGGGAACCTTCCCGGCTGGTAGCTCATCGCGAAATTCCCGATATCGGCCATGCCTGTGACCACCCCGTCAAAGATGTTTTTTGCCGGCAGGAGGGTGCCTCCGGGAAAAGTCTGTACCTTTACCCTGCCACCCGTTCGTTTTTCGACCTCCCTCGCCCACCGTTCCATCTGGATGCAGGGGAAGGTGGATGCGGGAGGGAAATTGGCGTACTTGAGGACGATCGGTGCCGCGTGTCCCGGGGTGCGCGCCACAAACACCGCAGCGGCGATAAGAACCACCGCGATAAACGGGTGAAACAATTCTTCTCTTCTCATGGAACAGCCTCCTTCTTGCGTTGACGTCGTTATCTCGGAAAGAAAAAGGCCATGGGGTATCGAGAACCCATGGCCTTAAAAACTTGAAGGCCATGGACGGTGTGAAACCGTCCATGGCCGAACATTTACGGTCTCACACCTGCTATGTCCGCCACCACCAAGCCCAGTTTGAATTGTTCATGAAGTGTTCAGTCCTTTCTGACATGGCCTGTTTGTAACACACAGGCGCTGGGGGTGTCAAGAGAATCCTTGCCGGGACAGGCGTCACGGGCGGGCGTTGCCCGCCATGGCTTCGGCTGTTCTGTACGCCTCGATAAGGCTTGCGGGATCCGCAATGCCCTTGCCGGCTATGTCGAAACCTGTGCCGTGACCGGGCGATGTCCTTACGAAGGGCAGCCCCAGCGTGATATTCACGGTGTGTTTGAAATCGGTGGTCTTCACCGGTATGAGGCCCTGGTCGTGGTACATAGCGATGTAGGCGTCACAGTCGATATGATGGAAGAGTGAGTCGCCGGGGTAGGGCCCCGTCACGTCCATGCCTGTCTCCCGGGCCCGGAGTATGGCTCGTGAGACGATCTCTTCTTCGTCTCCCATGATTCCCTGTTCGCCCGCATGGGGGTTAAGGCCGCATACCTTGATGACGGGATGTTCCATGGAGAAGTTCTCCCGAAGCGAGCGCCCGGTGATGGCGATGGTGCGGAACACTCCTTCTTCCGTTATCCGGCTCGGCACGTCCTTGAGGGGGATGTGAATGGTCACAAGGCTTACCCTCATCCTGGGGTTCGCGAGCATCATCACGTAACTGTCCACCCCGGCCGCGTGGGCGAGCAACTCCGTGTGGCCCGGGAAGGGGATGCCTGCGAGATGCAGGGAGGCCTTGCTTATGGGGCAGGTAACGATGGCCGATGCCTCGCCGGTGAAGATGAGTTTCAACGCCTCGCGGATATATCGATAGGAGGCCTCGCCGCAACGCCTGTCCGAGACACCGGGTTTCACAGTGTCCATGAAACCGAGGTCCACGAATTCCACATCTTCCGCGGAGCCCTGCCCGAGACCTTTGAAAGAGGGCGGCGACAGAGAGGAAGGTCCGGCCCGGAGCGCCTCAAAGACTTTCATGTCGCCGACGATCACAGGGATGCTCCTGTCCCCAAGACGGGGCAGGGCCTTGAGTATGATCTCGCCGCCTATTCCGGCGGGGTCGCCCATGGTGATGGCGATGCGGTTCATAAAACTAGATCTTGATCTCTATGTAGGAGGTCCTTTTCAGCTTGTCCATGTAGTCGCGGTAGCGTTTGTTCGATTCCTCCATGACCATACGGTCGTTGACGATCTTTTTGATCTCTTCGTAGGGGAGAACCTCGGCTCGTTTCACCTCGAGGAGTTTGAGTATGTGCAGGCCGTACTGTGTCGGGATGACCGGTGTGAACGATCCCGGTTGGACGTTGTTCAGGCCATCCCTCAGGGTGGGCATGAGGTCACCTCTTTTCACAAAGCCGATGTCGCCTCCCTGCCTGGCAGAGGGGTCGTCGGAGAGACTGCGCGCGACGTCTTCGAAGGGTGTTCCCGAGGTGAGCTGAGTGTAGGCCTTATCGGCACGTTCCCGGATGTCGGGGTGTTGTCCGGAGATGAATATCTGCTGCAGATGGAACTCTTCTTCCCGGAACAGGTCCTGGTGGCTTTCGTAGTAGCTTTTCAGACGAGCTTCGGTCACTATTATCTCCGTGGAGACGACGCGCACGAGAAGCCTTGTCCTCAGGATGTTCAGCTTAACACCCTCCCTGAACTGTTCGTAGGTGACGTTGTCCTTCCTGAGCTGTTCTTTGAGTTCGACGTCGGTGATGAGGTTCTGTTTCTTGATACTTTCTATAAAGTCCGATACTTCAGCGTCGACTACAACGATCCCCATCTTTTTGGCCTGTTGCTTGATAAGGACGCCTTCCACGTAAGCATCGAGCCTGTCCTTCATCTGGAGGTTCCGGAAGTACTCATCGATGGAAGTGAATTTCGTCCGTTTCTCGATCTTTACGAATGCCTCGAAATCCTTGAGGGTGATAATGTCGTCATTGACGATGGCGATGACCCTGTCGATGACCTCGGCCTGTGTAGAGACCGCTGGAAGGGTCATGATGGTTGCGGCAATAATGAGTGTTGTTATGAGTTTCATTTGCTTTGTGGTACCGTCTCCTTTTTTGGCGGGGTGGCGGGCGTGGTCTGTGTCCCCGCTGGCTTGTCCGATGCAGTGTCCTTCGCTTCAGGTTTGGTGTCTTTCGCTTCCGGTTTCGCGTCTTTTGTCTCGGGTTTTGCAGAACCGGCGGGGGCCTGGTCCTTCAAAAGGTCCTCGTTGATGGTGATCTTCGCATTCTTTTTCAGTTCTTCGATGTACTTATCGAGCACTTCCTTTTGTTTTTCCTGCATGAGCTGCTGCTTGATGAAATCCTTTACCTCCGCAAAGGGAACGTACGCGGGCGGTTTGATCCCTTCGAGCCGTATTATGTGATATCCGAACTGGGTCTTGACGATCCCGCTCGTCTGGCCCACCTTCGTGAGTTTGAATGCCGCCCCCTCGTATTCAGGCAGGAGAGTGCCCTTGGGATGGAAGCCGACCTCGCCGCCCGTTACCTTGGCGTTGGGATCGATGGAATACTTCTTTGCGAGATCCGCGAAGTCCTCACCGGCCTGAAGCTTCTCCTTCACCTGTTTCGCTTCCTCGTTGGATTTCACGAGAATGTGCCGTGTATTGATCTCCGTGTCTTTCCGGAATTTCTCCTTGTTCTTGTCGTAATATTTCTGGAGATCCTCCTCGGTGATATTGGCTCCCGCGGCGAGTTTCTTTTTCAAAAGGGATTCTATGATGAGCTGTTCCCTGATCTCCGCCAGCTTGTTCTCGAATTCCTTGTCTTTCTCGATGCTGGCCTTCTGGGCCTCAGCAAGAAGGAGTTTTTTTGTGATCAGTCTGTCGAGGTACGCCTTCTTGCCGCTCTCGGAGGCGACCATCATCTTCATGTTCATCGGTATCTTATCGAGTTCCTTGTTGAACTCGGTCATGGTGAGCTTGTCATTGTTTATCGTGACGAGAACCTTACCATCGTCCTTCTTGTCGCACGCAAAGAGACACAGCGCCAAACACAGGCAGATTACCGCATTCTTCATTCCCCACCTCTTCAACCCTTCTCGATTTTCCGGCATATATCAACCTCTATCGCCAATCGCTCCCGACCGGAACGATCCGACGCGCACGACGGCGATCAATTAGCCTGTAACGAACTCTTATATCACAGCGGTGCGATCTCCATCAATATATTTCTTATGAAATTCATAAGTTCGCCTTCATGAAGGGTGGAATGAATGACGATGCGTCCGTCGGGCAGGAGCTTGATCCCTCTGCCGCTGTCCGTGGCGAGGGCGAGAAGCTTTTTCATGTCGAGGGGCGTCCGTTCCGTAACATGGAGGATCACCTGTCTGTCGCTCCTTTCCACCTTACGGATCTTGAGGCGCACAAGGAGAGCCTTCAGCGAAATGACCTCCAGAAGGTTGACAAGAGGGGAGGGGAGGGTGCCGTAGCGGTCTTTCAACTCGCTCTCCATCTCCCTGAGCTCATCTTCATCGCGGACACGGGAGAGCCTTTTGTATGCGAGGAGTTTCTGGGTGGCATCATGGATGTACATGTCGGGTATGTAGGCATTCACGGGGATATTGATCTCCGTGCTGATCTCTTCCTCGGGAAGGTCACCCTTGTTCCTGAGTCTCGTCATGGTCTCTTCGAGCATGTCGCAGTAAAGCTCGAAACCGATGAGGTTGACGTTGCCCGATTGTTCCTTGCCGACCAGGTTTCCCGCACCCCGTATCTCCAGGTCGTAGTTCGCTATCTGGAAGCCCGAACCGAGGTCCGTGAGCTCTTCAAGGATCTTGAGCCTCAGGCGGGCGTCTCGTGTCAACTTTTCCTCGTCGGGAACAAGGAGGAAGGCATAGGCCTGCCGGGTGCTCCGTCCGACCCTGCCCCTCAACTGGTAGAGGTCGGCAAGGCCCATCCTGTGGGCGTTGTTGATGAAGATGGTGTTGACATTGGATATGTCCAGCCCCGATTCGATTATGTTCGTCGACAGGAGCACGTCGTAGCGCTTCTCTATGAAGTCCACCATTATCTTCTCAAGCCGGCTTCCGCTCATCTGCCCGTGTGCCACGGCTATGCGCGCCTCGGGCACGATCCTCGCCAGGTGCTCGTGGACGACACCTATGTTGTGAATGAAGTTATGGACGAAGAAGACCTGGCCGGACCTCTCGAGCTCGTTGCGTATGCCGCGCGCCACGACGGCGTCATTAAACTTCACCACCGTCGTTCTCACCGCATGGCGGTCGAGCGGCGGCGTGTCGATGACGCTGAGGTCCCTGATCCCCGAGGTTGCCATATAAAGGGTGCGCGGGATGGGCGTGGCGCTTAAGGTCAGAACGTCCACCGTCTTCTTGATGGTCTTGAGCCTCTCCTTGTGTCTCACTCCGAAACGGTGTTCCTCGTCGATGATGAGAAGCCCGAGGTCACGGAATGAAACGTCCTTTTGCAGGAGCCTGTGGGTGCCGATTATAATGTCCACCTGTCCTTTTGCCAGAAGCCGGGCCGTTTCTGCCTGTTGTTCCTTCGTCCGAAAGCGCGACAGCATCCCGAGGACGATGGGATAATCGGAGAGGCGGTCACTGAAGGTCTTGAAGTGTTGCTGGGCGAGAATAGTGGTGGGTACGAGCACGGCAACCTGTTTTCCGTCGAGGACGGCCTTGAAAGCCGCTCGAAGGGCCACCTCGGTCTTGCCGAAGCCGACATCGCCGCAGACGAGCCTGTCCATGGGTCTCGTGCTTCTCAGGTCTGCGAGGACGTCATTTATGGCATTTATCTGGCCTTCCGTTTCCTCGTATTCGAAGCGGGATTCCATCTCCCTGAAAAGCTCATCCTCGGGGGGGTAGCTGTGGCCTTCCGACATCTGCCGTGCCGCGTAGATTTCAAGAAGTTCGCCGGCCATGTCCTCGATTTGCCTGCGTACCCGTTTCTTTGTATTGAGCCAGTACTTCGAGCCCAACCGGTCGACCTTGGGCTTGAACTTCTCACTGCCGATGAACTTCTGCACCAGGTGCAGGTCGTCGACGGGTACGTAGAGCTTGTCGCCGCCCAGGTACTCGATGAGGAGAAAGTCTTTCGTGAACCCGTTGACGGTCAGGGGAAAGATGCCGCGGTAGACCCCTATCCCGTGGTCCACGTGCACCACGAGCTCACCTTCCGTGAGATCCTTGAAGGAGGCAAGGAACTCGTCCCGGCTGCCGACCTGTCTCCTGACGACCCTTTTCTTGGGTCCTGCTATGTCGTCTTCTGTGAGGACGATAACGTCGTCGGTTCTGAAGCCGCGGCGTATGGGTCCTTCGATGATGCCCCATTCCCTTGACCGTCTCCGGTAGGATATGCGGGAGAGGATGGGCAGTACGAGGCCGTAGCTCTCGAATATTTCCTGGAGCCTTTTGGCCTGGTGCGCCGTGTTGGCGAAGAGATAGACGTAAGGATAGTGGGACCATTCCTTTTCAAGTTTCTCCCGGAGTATGTGGAATATCTCGGTTTTATGGAGGAGAAAGAGCTGCCGCAGATCATCGTTGGAGACGGCCCTGAGCGTCCTTTGTCTCTCATCGGGACCGACGATGCCGGAAAGGTCTATCTGCTCCGCCTCTCGAAGAAGGCGTCCCCAACCATCCTTGGTGGCCGGGTCGGCGGTGTCGAGTGCCTGGCCGATGGAGGAATGTCCCGGGTGGACGAGGGTGAGAGGGCCCCCGAGATAGTCGATTATGGTGGATGACCCGCCGTCATGCTTTGCTGTAATGGATGTTATGTCGCAGCGGACAACCTCTTTCTCGGACCTCTGGGAAAGAGGATTGAAATGTCTCAGGGAGAGTATCTGGTCTCCTATGAACTCACACCTCACCGGCCTGTCCGAGGCGGGGGGGAAGAAATCGATGATGCTGCCCCGTTTCGCCCACTGGCCGGCCTCACGCACGAGAGGGGCCAATTCGTAACCCTTCCTGTCGAGGTCGTCATGGATGTTCTCGGGAAAAACGGTGTCGCCGACCGTCAGGGCCGTGATGTCCTCTGAGATCCTTTCCGGGGGAGGCAGTGTGTGGGAAAGAAAAGAGACGGGGAATAGCCCGATAAAGGTCTCATCGGTAGCGAGGCGATAGAGAAAGCCGCTGCGCCGGAGATCGTCTTCTTCCTCAAAGACGCGGTCCTGATAAGGCGGGAAGAGAGCGACCTCCCTGTTGCCGTAGTACGCTATCTCTTCCCGGACAAGGTCCGCGGAGTCGTCATCCTCGTAGAGGAAAAGTGTTCTTTTCTTCCTCTGTGCCACGAGAAAGGAGACAAAGGACCCCGCCCTGCCCGTTATATACAGGCAGCCATCATGGGCATCATCGGTCTTGACGTTCCGGGGATCGGTCACGGAGGGATGCACCGGGTACTTGTTTCTCAAGGATCGGGCAATATCACTATGTTCCTGTCATACTCCCGCAGTACGAGTCCGGGGAACCCCTGGGGGGAGGTCATCTTCTCCGGCGGCAGTTCCCGCGTCTTCTCGGGGCCCATGTTGTAAGCGCGCAGAGCCGTGGTGACGCAGTAAAAACGGTGGACAAGCTCTGAAAGGAAATGGATTCCTATTCTAATGTTGTTCCCGGGGTCGTCGATGGTGCGGTTTCCTCTCCACTCGATCCCCATGTCCGAGGCCATGTACTTTGCCAGGGACGGCTTGACCTGAAGGAGACCGCGTGCCCCCATCCCTGAGACGGCGTCATGGCGGAAATTGGACTCAACCTTCATCAGTGCGAGAACAAGCCTGTAGTCGATCCCGTATTTTTTCGACGCTTCGCAAACGGTGCGGGAAATAGCCCGCAGGTCCTTCTCGTTCAGGTTCGCGTTGGCGTTCCTGAGGTGAAGGACTATCTGCTCCCGTATGTGCTGCTGCTTCTGGAAAGAGGAATACACAGCCGCGACGGGTATGGCGAAGCAGAGCACCACAAGGGTGAGGAATGCGGCGAATCTTACCCGGTACCAGTTTGTCATGCATAATTCATACACCAGTTGTTCCGGCGATGTCAACCTGCGCCCTGTGCACGTTAACACGGGGGGGCAGTCAGTGGTGTATCGGCGGCACCGCGCCATATGTCGTGAAAATCGTTTACTGTGCGTCGGTACTTAATTATAATGTTCCCAAACATTTCCATTACCGGTGGACCGCGATAAGGGGGTGCGTTTAGGCCCTGCGGGTCCTTTCAGGTGGGGGCGGGACGATGCTTGTCGAAAAGGGCGAAACATTCCAGATACTCGCGGAGAACATACCCGTGGGTCTGGCCCTTATCAACGTGGAGGGGGAATACCGTTACCTCAATCCCAAGTTCAGGGAGATGTTCGGCTACGATCTGACCGACATTCCCGACGGCAAGGCATGGTTCGAAAAGGCGTATCCCGACCCGGAATACCGCAGATTGGTGGTGGACACCTGGATCAAGGACTTTGAGCTGTTCAAGCCCGGCGAAAAGAAACCCTGGGTCTTCCGTGTTTCCTGCAAGGACGGAACAGCCAAGACCATCCATTTCATGCCCGTGCAGCTCGCATCCGGCGAGATCCTCATAGCCTACGAGGATATCACCCAGCTGGCGAAGGCGAGAGAAGCCCTCGAGGAGAATGAGACCAAACTGAGGCTGCTCTACGAGAAGTCCGTCGATCCCATCTTCATATTCGACGGGAGGAGCTACATCGACTGCAATGAGGCGGCTGTTCGCATCATGGGGTGCACGTCGAAGGAGGAACTCCTCAGGTACCACCCGCTTGAGATCTCGCCTGAATACCAGCCCGATGGAGAGCTTTCGCGGGTGAAGGGCGATAAGGTGATGGAGCGGGCGAAACGGGAGGGAAGCAACCGCTTCGAGTGGCTCCACCGGAGCGTGGACGGCAGGGACTTCTGGGTGGAGATATCCGTGACGACGATCCCTTTCGGCGACACGAAACCCCTCATGTATGTTGTCTGGCGGGACATAACGGAGCGGAAGAAGACGGAAAAGGAGCTGAAGGACAGCGAGGAGCGCTACCGGAATATGTTCGACAACATCCCCTTTCCGACGTTCGTCTACGATTTCGAGTCCCTGAAGATAGTCGACGTGAACACCTTTGCGGTGCGCAGCTACGGGTATTCGCGGGAAGAGCTTCTTGGCATGACCCTCAAGGACTTAAAACCCGACGAGGACGTCCCGTCGCTTCTTGCTCACCTTTCGAAGCCCGACCCGTCACAGGAAAGGGTTCCCTGGAGGCACAGGTTGAAGGACGGCACCATCATCGATGTGGAGATAACGGGTCACGCCCTTCAATTCCCCGGGAAGAACTACCGCATCTTCCTCGCCAATGATGTCACGGAGATCAGGAAGGCCGGTGCCGCCCTGAAATTTACGCAATTCGCCGTGGACAACGCGGCGGTGGGTGTCCTGTGGATATCAGGGAAGGGGCAGGTAATATACGGGAACGATGAGATCTGCAGACTTCTCGACTACACCAGGGAGGAGCTGAGGGGGAAGACGATCTATGAACTGGATGCAAGCAGTTCCGGGGAAATGTGGATGAACAACAGCAAGAGGACCGTTGACCGCACGCCCGAGAGTGTCGAGACTGTCTTCCGGACGAAAAGGGGGAAGCTGTTTCCCGTTGAGATCGCGGGAAACTACATGGAATATGAGGGAGAAGGGTATATCTGCGCCATCATTCAGGACATAACGGGCCGGAAGATCACAGAGGAGTCACTGAAAAAGAGGGAATTCGAGCTGAAGATAGAGTCGAGCCGGCTGGAGGAGGCGAACACTGCGCTCAAGGTCCTTCTTAAACACCGGGACGATGACAAGAAAGAACTCGAGGAAAAGCTGATGGCCAACATCAAGGCTCTCGTCTTTCCCTACATCGACAAGATGAGAAAGGGCCGGCTCGACCCCGGGCAGGTCTCTTATGTGGACATCGTCGAACGTAACCTCAATGAGATACTGTCACCCTTCCTGCAGAAGATGTCGATGAAATATTCCAACTTCACGCCCACGGAAATACAGGTGGCGAACTTCATAAAGGCCGGCAAGACCTCCAAGGAGATAGCGCAGATCATGAATGTCTCCACGGGGACCATCGATACGCACCGCAACAACATCAGGAGCAAGCTCAATCTCAACGGAAAGAAGCTCAATTTGAGAGCATATTTGATATCGATGGGTTAGCCACCTATATATATAAATGAAGTCTATATTATGTACCCATAAATTACATATCGTTATTTGGGAAGATTCTGTTATAATAACACCATCTGATGACTGTCACCTCTCATACGAGCGTTATGTGCGTGACTTCCTATAGCGAAGCCCCTTTCGAGCTTGCGCAACAAGATACTGCCGTTTACTCATCAAGGTTAGCTTCCAAAAAGACGAAAGAGACAAAAGTCATCCCCCCCGACTGTTTCTTTTAGGCAAACAGGGGCTTCGCTATCTCTATTCCACCTTTTCCACAGTTCTGATATCATCGTCTTAAGATGTATGGTACAAATGATGATAAACTTGTAGGGGCTGAGTCCCCCCGGCATATGTTGGAATAATGACAGGGTGGTTTGGACAACATCTGATGACGCGCAGAACGGAGGCCCTGGCAATGCATACACCTTACGTGGGTTGGAAGAGGCGG
>MVQQ01000243.1 GCA_002067555.1 Syntrophorhabdus sp. PtaB.Bin184 | reverse complement strand
TGACACCATCACCGAGTACGTCCGTCAGAAGATGGCGAGAAGCATCCTCAAGCCCTACCTCGTGGATGGCATCCTCAACATCCACATCCTGGAGAAGACGCTGGAGGAGAGGCTCCTTGGCAGCATACAGCCGACGGACCAGGGGGCGGTCCTGGCACTCGACCTCGGTTTCAGCCAGAAGCTGATAGAGAAGATCGGCACCGAGGCGAAGAAGGCCATGCTCCAGAGCTACCAGCCCGTTATCCTCGTCCATCCCCTTCTGAGGGGAAGACTGAGGAGGTTCCTCGACCGTTACATCCAGGGAATAACCGTTATCTCCCATAACGAGATACCGCCCCAGATAAGGATCCAATCAGTGGGGGTCATAAGGATCAATGAAGGTTAAGACCTATACGTTCGACGATATCCGTAAGGGCATGGATGTGATCAAGGAGCAGTTCGGCCCTGATACCATCATCATGGATATCAAGCAGAACAGCCACAACGGCAACGGCTGGACGAAGAAGGGATGCGAGATATCCATAGCGGTGGAGAACGACCCGGCAGCCACCATGGAGACCGACCTCGGGGAGATCAGGAAGAAGACGGAGGCCATCTGGAGCGACGCGGCACGGTATCTCACGGAACGCCTCGTGTCCATCGAGACGGACATGCTTCTCGACAGGCTCAAGGCCTATCCCATGCCGCTCAAGATCCTCCATGACAGGCTTGTGAGGGCCGGCCTCGACAGACACGTCACCATGTCCCTTCTTTCCGAGGTGTTTGCAGAGATAGGGTCGATAGCGGAGAACAGCACCAAGGCCCTTTTCTTTACCAGGACGAAACTGGGCAAGCGGATTTCCCTGTGTGACATTATGGCGGCGGAGGAGCCGCTCCTTATCATCGGGCCCGCCGGCTCGGGAAAGACGGAGACTGCGAAGAAGCTGGCCCGGCTCATGGACGATCGGGACCTCCATCCGTCAATCATTGCCTTCGATCCGGTGAGAAGAGGCACCTACGAGGAACTCCGCGTCTTTTCCGAGCAGACGGCCATCCCTTTCCAGTTCGCAACGGGCATCGAGGACCTTCGGCGCAAGGCGCGGGAGGGGAGCGGCAAGAAGCTCATAGACGTGACAGGCCACCTGACCTACCAGGGAGAGGTGGTGGACAGCTTCCGGGATATGAAGAAGATCGTCGTCTTCCCGGCGGGAACGAGGGATGAAACGATGGAGCACTACCTTAACATCATGGACGGGACGGCCATTGCCGGGCTTATCTTCACCAAGCTCGACGAGGAAGAACGCCTGGGCCACCTGTGCAACAGCATCCTGAGGCTCTCGCGGCCCATCGCCGCCCTGACAAGGGGGGTCGGCACGGGGGACATCGTCATCCCGGACCTTGAAACATTCGGCAGAATACTCATAGAGGGGAAGGCATGGTAGGAAACGGAAGCAGAACGATTGCGATAACGAGCGGCAAGGGCGGTGTGGGCAAATCCTCTATAGCGTCGAACATGGCCTATCTTCTCGGGAACATGAAGAGGTCCACCTTCATTCTCGATGCCGACCTGTCGCTGGGGAACATCGACATCATGTTCGGCATGGTTCCGAAGTTCAACGTGCGCGATGTCATCGAGGGAACCCGCGAGATGAGCGAGGTCATCCTTGAAGGGCCTTGCGGGATAAAGATCATACCGGCCACCTCCGGAGTGAGCGAATTCTCGCATCTCGATGAGGAAGGAAAGGCGATCCTCATGAACTCCCTGGACACCCTGCCGCGGCATGATTTCCTCCTCGTCGACACCTCCGCGGGGATCTCCTCCAACGTGGTCTATTTCAACGCCATGAGCAACGACATCCTCGTCGTGGTCACGCCGGACCCGGCAAGCATCACCGATTCCTACGCCATGGTGAAGGTCTTGAGCACGAAGACGGGAAGGAAGGACTTCAATATTGTGGTCAACATGGTGAGGGAAGAGAAAGAGGCCCTCGAACTGTTCAGAAAGGTGGTGGGTGTCACCGACAGGTTTCTCGATGTATACCTCAATTATTTCGGCTACATACCTCTCGATCAGCATGTGAGCATCGCAACAAGAAAGCAGAGGCTCTGGGCGGAGCATTTTCCCGATGCTGTCGCGACGCGGGCACTTGCAAAAATCTGTGACAGGTTGGTGTCATGATGACATGGAAAAAAGGATACGCAAAGACATTCAGAGACGAACGTGAAAGGACCATCGACGAATTCATCCCCATCATCAAGCACCTGGCTTACAAAGTGTCCCGGCGATACGAGGATGACGAGATCATAGAAGACCTCATTTCCGCGGGGATAGTCGGACTCCTTGAGGCTATGGAGAAGTTCGACGCCACGAAGGGCGCCAAGCTCAACACCTTTGCCTACCTCAGGATACGGGGCGCCATGATCGACGAACTGCGTTCCCGCGACTGGTTTCCGAGAAGCGCCCGCTCGAAGTCCAAGAAGATAAACGAGGTCGTGCGGAAACTGGAGAACAAGCTGGGAAGACTGCCGAAGGAAGAAGAGGTTGCCGAGGCGCTGGGCATGGACCTCGACGATTACTTCAAGATGCTCAAGAACTACGGGAACCTTTCCGTTCTCAGCATAGAGGACCTGCATGAACTCCTGGGAGAGGACCGCGACAGGATAATGCGCTACGTCACTGAAGAGACCGACGATCCCGAAAAGTGCGCGGAGGTCCTGGAGCTGGAACGCTTAATGGCCGGCGAATTCGACAAATTGCCGGAAAGGCAGCGCTATGTCCTGAGCCTCTACTACCACGAGGACCTGAACATGAAGGAGATAGCCCGCGTCCTCTCCATCACCGAGGCCCGGGTTTGCCAGATCCATTCCCAGGCGATCCTTAACCTCAGGGTGTCCATGAAGAAGTACCTGCGTAATTAAAGGATTCCGGTGGGCTACCGATAACATGTCTGACGGTTATGGAACGCGAAGAAATTCTGAAGAGACTCAGAAAGATAGACGTGTTGCCCACCTTTCCGGCGGTCATGGCGGAGGTCATGCGCGTCATCGAGGACCCGATGAGCTCCGCCGCGGACCTTGCGAGGACGATGGACCCCTCAATGGCAGGCGAGGTCCTGCGCCTCGCCAACACTGCCTACTTCGGAACGCGGAACTTCCGCAGGATCGCGTCCATCGAGCATGCCATAGCCATCGTGGGGCTGGAGCAGCTTTCCCAGATCATCCTCCACATGCCCTTTCTCTCGATGATGGGAGGTGAGGGCGGTCTCGAC
>MVQQ01000242.1 GCA_002067555.1 Syntrophorhabdus sp. PtaB.Bin184 | reverse complement strand
CCGCGGCCACGTTGTCCGATGCGGAGCTGACACCCTCGACGACCTCGCGGAGCTTCTCCACCATGTTCTTCATGGTTGTGAGCAGCTGACCTGTCTCGTCCCTGGAGGTCACCTCCACCTTCATTGTCAGGTCTCCCTTCGCGAGCCCGTCGGATATATGCACCGCTTCATTGAGGGGTTTGGTAATGCTTCTCGTCATGAGCCAGGCCACCACGATACCCAGGGCAACCGCCACGAGGCCTATGATGAAGAGCATTGTCCTCGTGGAGCTGTAGGTCGCCGCAGCCTCATTGTACCTTGCCATCGCCTGCTCTTCCTGGTATTTGGCAAGCTCGACGAAGGAGTCCTTGACCCTTTCGGTCACCGGGCGCCCCTGCACGTATGCCTGCACGGCCTCCTGGAACTTGTTCGCTCCGGCCAGTTGAAGTGTCTTGTTGTTCGCCTCCGCGGCCACCTTTATCTCAGCCCTGACCCTCTCTATGAGTTGTTTTCCCTTCTGTGATGTATCTATCTTTTCAAGGAGCTCCACGTTCTCCTTATAGGACTTGCGACCCTGATCGATGTCCTTCTTTGCCTCCGAGCGGATACTGGCGTCATTCATGGACGCCGTGAGCAATATCCCCTCGGCGGTCTGGTCGATTGCCTTCATGGCATCGCGGGCACACTTGATCTTCACGTTGCTTTCCTTGACGATCGTCTCAATGCCCGCATTTATGGAGTGCATGCTCCTGATCCCCATGAACGTGAGCACAGCAAGTAAAACCATTATGATACCGAATCCCATCCCGAGCCGCATACCGATCTTCATGTTCTTGAAATGCATCTGCAATTCCTCCCTTTTTTTTGTGTGAACCTCAGAGTCTTATTTCAGGAAGTGCTCTTTCCATCTCCTCATGCCCGCGCGGCTGATAACGGATGATCTCCGAATGGGTCTTGAACCCCTTCATCGGGGTGCGTGGGTCACATCCTCTTTTGGTGTAATCGAATGATATGGCTGATCGCTTAAACCAAAAAGCACAAGAAATTGCCAATCTGACGAGACGACAGCGGACCGTCAGACCGATGGAACGATGCGGGATCTAATGGACAGCCTCGAGAAAGGAGTCGGTGATCTCCCACATGCCCCCTTTCTTTGTAAGGATGACGTAGTATGCTGCTCCCGACCGCGGCCCCGCGATGTGGTCCACGTGCACCAGCGCACGGGTCCCATCCCGCGTGAAACCCACGCGAGACACGAAGGTCCTCCCCTGTGCGCGAGCTATCGCATCTCTCTTGTCGCCCCTTATCCTGATCTTCGACGGGCCGTCGTCGGGAAAGGCATTCTCGAGGGTGAGACTCACCTTGTTCTTGCTGTTGAAATCGGCTGCGAGATACCTGTCAACCTTTATCTTGTTGCCCTGCAGCTGTTTTGGGGTGGTGTTCTTCTCCAGTTCGACCCGGCCCGAGGGGATACCGGAAAGTCTTCCATGGAAAAGGGCGGCGTAAACGTCGTACTCTTCGCCGGGAATGAAGCTCCAGCAGTCAAGCCGGTAGTCGGTGACCTGGAAGATATACTGCGGGTCGCCGCTCTTCGGGCAGAAGAATTCCCTGAGGTCCCGTCTCTCCTCCGCCGTGAAGGGTGGAGTGAATTCCTTTGCGGCGCCGGGCCACACGTTGTTATCGAACCGGTACGCGTAGGGCGTGAGATTCGCGACATCGTAGGTAAAGTCGTCCTTGAACCTGTACGGACCCCGGTATCTGAGCATCTGCATGTAGATCCTGGACCTCGGCCCGAAGAAAGCCCCGTCGGGATACAGGGCCTGAACGTCCGCCCGATCGAGTTTCGATGAGGAGCTCAGCTCGATCGCGGCTCCCGCTCCCATGTCGAAGATCCTGCTCGCACCCTGCCACAGGCCGTCCGTGACGGACCCGGGCAACACGAGGATCATCTCCACGGCGCCCTCCCCTCCTATCAGGTTGGACGTCTTCAGGGGATAGTAGATGCTCCCCGTTCTGAACCGGTATATCAAGGGCTCGGCGAAGCGCGTCCTGCCGGCGACCCTGACGACATCGAAAACGAAATGGCTGTATCCCCTGCCCATGTAATCCCGCGCGGTGTCGAAGACACGCGAGAATCTTGTCATGTCAGCCTCGATGCCCTTCTTCCTGAAGAAATCCTCGAGCCACCGGGAAAAACCTTCGATATCGTTGATCTTCACCACGGTGACGTCGTGAATCCCCATCTTCTCCGCAAAACGGATCTCGACGGGCACCGTCGAGGCACCCCCGGGGCCGCCCTTTGTCGCCAGATTACCGGCCAGAAAGACCAAACCCTTACCCCTCATGAGCCGCGAGGCCGCTTCGAAGGGATTGCCTCTGGCAAGGCCCACCTCGGGCTCAGAGGGCAGAGGTATGAACTCCAGGAGGTCGATCTCTGCACTTGCCGTCAATTCCGTCCCGAGGATCAATACCTCTTCCGCGCCGTTATGGAGAATGATAACCTTCTGGGATTCCTGACTCAGACTGACGTTCTCGTGCCACATCACGGGGCCTCTGTCGGCACCGGCCGAACTCACGAGAACAAGCACAAAAGACAGTATAAACAAGATATTCTTCATCACGTCGCTCCTTGGGCCTCATGACGGGCCATCTCCAGCGTTCTCCAGATTCAACACCATCCACCCGCGCGATGTCCATATTTTCTTTAATCCTTTTGTGCCCCGGGGCAGGATGTGCTATGATTACACCCGTACCCACCGCCGGCGCAAACTCTGAAGGCCGGCGCCAGTGAAATCACGCATCGGACGGGTACATTGACGGCCGCATTTGCGGAGCACATGGACAAGGAGCCTTTGACAACCACCATCCCGAAAAACTTTCACGGCATCATCCGTACCTTCGTTGCCTCCTGTCTTCTCGTCTTCTCCCCTCTCTTCCTTTCCCTTCCCTCCTTTGCCGAAACCGTGGACGACTACGACGATGCAGAGACCGATTTCGAGGAGTCCATCGAGTTTGAGTCGCCCTCGACAGCCCGTGATATCATAAATTTCGACATCTTTGAGGATATCGCCCGCGCCAGGGCGCGCCTGGAAAAGATGACCTGCGGGTTCACTGTCGTCAGGCCAAAGACCGTGAAGAAGGTGAAAACAGGCAGGAAGGGAAAGAAAGGAAAGAAATGGAAAGAGGTGGTGACCTACGGAAAGCCCGAACTGGGTTCCTTCACCATCCTTCTGGCCGTCGAAAATGTCAAGACCAGGGAGATACAGGTCATCAAGGTCCACCCCAGGCTGGGCGGCCGCACGGACCGTGCCATCATCGAGCCGGGTAAGGCGAACGGGGTCAACACGAAGTTCACCATCACCTCTCCCGAACACCACGTGGTGCTCGCCCTCAAGAGGCCCGTGCGTCACGGATCGACGTTCAGAGAGGTTGTATACACTCCCTATTCGGAAGGCCTCGATATCCCCTCTGTGCGGAAGGCGGGGCTGGAATACCTTGAGGGCGTTATCGACAGCGCCAAGAACGACCTCATCGCCAGACGGGTGAGGCCCCTTTCCTGTGGGAGCTTCATCGATAATGACATCTCCGTGGCGCTTGCCATCATAGAGCATATCGATCCGGGGAAGTTCTCGAGCGGGCGGTACACACCGGAAAAGCTCATCAACGAGACGCTCGTCATACTGGGAACGAACAGGGACAATGCCTACCGCTACTCGAAGTCGAAGGCGGGCGCGGTGGGGCTCTTTCAGTTCATACCGGGAACCTACAGAAGGATACTGAACCTCTACCCGCAGGCGGGCCTCATACGGGACTTCGCCCAGGGAATGGCAAACCACGAGAACGCCGCGAAGGCATCCTTCCTTCTCTTCGACGCCGATATGAACGTGCTCAGCGACGCCCGGAGGGTCCGGCTCCTCGATGACCCGGTGGCAACGGGCAGGTTCCTCGCCTCAGCCTACAACTGCGGGCCCGGCAGGACCAGGAACAGCATGGAACGCTATGGAGACAACTGGGCCTCGGCTGTGCCCGCCGAGACACAGATCTATCTCCGCAAGTTCGACGCCGCCCTCACCTGGTACCGCACCAGCCCCTTAGCAGCCAGATAACGGGGCATCTCCTTTAGAACACCAGCACAAGCATGAACAGGCTGATGACCATGAGGACACAGACAACCATGAGGCTTGCAAAGGAAACACGCGACAGTCTCCCCAGGTCCTTCACAAAATCCATGAGATGAGCTATATCGAGTCCCGCTGTCGTCGCTATCATCTTCACCGGTACGGCCAGCTTGATGATGGTCACGCTCATGTAGATGACAAGGAGCGCTATGAGCCCCCAGACCGCGTAGTCTATGACCGAAAGCAACGTGTGTCTCGCGTCGCTCACCTGGAGAACGGCCGAGGGATCGATAAAGGAAACGACGAGATAGAGAACGAAAAGGACACCTGCGACGAGAACCGAGATACCGAGTCTCGTCAGGTCTCTCGACAAGCCAAGAAGCAGCTCGTTCTCCCGACTTCCGAATTCGAAACCTTTGTCCGTACCTGATTGTGTCATCTTATCTCCTCTTCTCCCTGTATCCTAATCGTCAAAAGCATGGGGGACGAACCTGCTGAGATTGTTCGTAATGGGGCTCGTGTCCTCCCGTATGCCTATGCCCGCCGCCTCTTCCCCGATGATCCAGGAACCGATGACGGGATAATTCCCGGAAAATGCCGGTAACTGACGATATTCCTGGTATATCGCCTGCGGCCGCGCCCCGCCGAAGTGAGCCTTTACCACGATGCCCTCGCCCTCGCGGGAGAAAAAGGGTTTTTCCAGGAAGGTGCCCGCGCTCTTCGGT
>MVQQ01000241.1 GCA_002067555.1 Syntrophorhabdus sp. PtaB.Bin184 | reverse complement strand
GCGCGTTACGGACATCAACAACAATGAGTTCTTCGTTCCTCAGGAAATAAAGACAAAGATGGTCAAGGTCGGTGATGAGGTAATCGTAAGGATCAAGTTCAGGGCAGATGATAACTATCAATATCTGGTGCTGGAGGATTATCTGCCTTCCGGTTTTGAGGTTGTTCGGCAGACCATCTACGCAGACTACAGGCCTTACTCGCGCATCGAGAGGTGGGACGACAAGATGGTCTTTTTCTTCACCAGGGTCACCAAGGGCGAGGTTTACGAACTTGCCTATACGATGCGTGCTGAATTGCCTGGCAAATTTACCGTGAGGCCGGCGAGGATGGAATGCATGTACGAGCCGTCAATACAGGGGTGGTCGTCGCCGGGAGTCTTTATTGTGGAAAGGAAATAGCGCCTCGATTCCTGTCGTGCTCAGAACTGGTGTTGAAATCAGGGTGGGCACGGTATCGACCATGGTCGGCTGCCAACGGGGTTCTTTCCTGGACTGCTGACCTGGTGCGGTTGAACCCTTGCACCGTCTTCACATGTGGCACAGGTCCCTTGCCGTGCAATCCGCGCAGCGGTCGGTGTCGAAGGCCTCAAAGGGGTTGTCCGGGTCGAGCATGTGAGACACCACCGTTTCGATGCCTGACGTGTATGCCTCGAAAAGGCGCCTGTTCTCGTTTTCGTCCTTCCCCTTCAGGAAGGCCTCCTCAGTGTTATTGCCGAGCAGTATCAATGCCGCGTCGATCTTCTCGACGGGTATGTCCCTTGCCGCGGAGAAGATGTGGATATAGACGGGCAACTGGAATGAGGGGACGTGATCGTGGATGGACCGGATGTCGCCGAAATCCGCCTTCTCCATGATCCTCGACGGATATTGTTTCGTTGTGCCCGTCTTGTAGTCGAAGACGGTGTGCCTGCCGGACGCGATGTCGCGGTCGACGCGGTCGATACGTCCATAGAGAGAAGCGGTGGCACCCTTCAGCTTCAGAGGTTTTCTGAAGGCTTCCTCCAGGCATTCTATGGCCACGGGCCCGCTCAAGGTCCTCACGTGGCGTCTCAGGAAAGAATCCAGCTTGTGTGTGGTTATGCGCCGAAAGAGATAGTAGTCCCCCGACCCCGGAATGTCCTTGAAATTCTTTTCCAGCGCCTTCCGCAGACTTTCCCTGAGTCCGTCCTCGCTCTCCCCTGTCACTGTGAGCTTGAGATAGGGGCTGAAAGTGTCGCTGAGGATGCGGTGGATGATGTTTCCCCGGTCCGTCGCCTCTATATCGCCGGAAAAGGTCCTTCGCTCTTCGAGGCCCATCAGGCGGGTGAAATAGAAGAGTAAAGGGCATCGCACGTAGGTGTCGAGGGCGCTGGGGGACAGAGCGATGCCGGCAAGGGCGTGAAGGATCGTGTCTGTTTTTTTGATAGCGGGAGGAGACGTTTGCCTTTTCAGGTTGACGGAGGTTGCCGTCTGCCGGACGGGGATGACATCAAGCTGTCCCTGCCTTTTCTCCTCCTCCCAGAGGATCTCCTCGATGTATCTGCTTCGCGGCCTGTCCTCGGAATTGCGGTATATGAGATGGACCTCCCCGGCGCTTCCCGTGAGACGGTAGAAGTTGTACCTGTATATCGCCTCCGCAAACTCGGGGGGTGGGATGCCCAGCGTTTCAAAGACACCGGCGGGGATCACGGGGCTTACCTCCCTTGGTCCCGGCAGGACGCCCTCGTTGACATCGAGGATGATGACCCTGTCGAAGGATATGTTCCTCGATTCGAGCATGCCGATGATCTCGAGCTCCTCCACGGGGTGCGTATCGAAGGGCAGGGCCGTGCTTTGCAGGTGATGGAGGGTGATGTCGCAGACGGCCCGCGTGTTCTCGGCGGGCTCACCGGACAGGACGGAAGAACTGAAGAGGCAGCCCTTCAAGAGACCAAGGGATCCGAAGATGCTCTCAAAGATTGTTCCCGACAGCACGTAGGAACGCACAGGGGTTCTGGAGATTATCGCTTCGAGGGCCTCCTCCAGGGCCGCGGCGATATCTCCCACGGTGGTGACGTTCTCGAAATTCCGGAAAAACAGCCGATGCACTTCCAGGAGTGCGTCGAAATGTCCCACCTGTCCAGAAGGCGCCATGAAGGCCGCCGCCTCCTTCTCTATGTCTCCCAGACCCACAAGGGACCGGCCTGCCAGGGGGCCATTTCCGCTCTCGTCCGACAGGGAGCGCTCCAAGCTTACGAGGAGGCTTCTGAGGCCGGAGTCGGGTTCCAGGTTTTTTATGAAGGGGTGGAGGATCACGGCGAGGTACCGCGCCGAGGGGTATACCCCTTCGGTCCTTCTCTCGACGCGTGCCGCGAGGATGGCGCGGATGAGGTCAAAGACCGGCGTCCTGTTCACGGGGTACGCCAGGGAGATGTTGCACCGCATCTCCATCCTGTCGGCGACGAAACTGAGAATCGGGAAGAGGGGATCGGCGTCGGGAAGGATGATGGCGGTCTTCTTCCGGGGGGCTTCCGCGAGGATGCGGTATGCCTCGAGGACCTCAGCGTGCGTATCGTGGCCTGCGTGGAGGCTGACCATCGGCCGGTCGTTCCGGGAAGCCTCCCCGTACTCCACCTTTGCCTTGAGGTGTCCGACGAGGTCCTTGAGCACGGGCCAATCTTCGGGGTCGCCGGAGAGAAGCACCGTGGCCTGCCCGGCGTCCCAGAAGGACTTGAGTATTCTTTTCTCTCCTCCCGTAAGGCCAAAGAGCCCGGCGAAGACCACCCGGCGAAGGTCATCGGGGACATGCTCGCCTGTCTCCAGAACAGCGGCGACGCGTTTCGTACCCCTCGTGAACCACCGGCCATCGGCCAGAACCCGGTGAAATTCTCTCCTGATCAGAGAGATGTTGGAGAGGAGTTCGTTGACGCTCTGAGGCACATCGTATCCTATGGAGGCGTTCCTCTCCACGTTGACGAGGGCGCTGTTATCTATCCCTTCCATGTCGAGCCTGTCGATGAAACTGAGGAGGTGTCTTCCCCAGTGCAGGAAGTCCCCAAATCCCTTGCTGGCGATCGAGTGGCGGTCGAAGGCCTTGAGGGAGCGTATGAGGTCGAAGAGGATGTATGCCGCATCGCCCTGATCGATATCGGCGAACCCCGGGTTCCGCCTCCGGGCTATCTCGCCGATGAACTCCTCGAGGGAGAAGCAACGGGGAGGGAAGAAGGCCTTCGGGCCCGTGAGGGCCGCCAGTCTGGCCTTGAGATAGAGGGAAGGGCGCTTCCCCGGAAACACGATGACCCTGTTTTCACCGCTTGAAGCATCGGTTCCGATCATGCCGGCTATCTCCTCGACGATGTCCGAGGCGAAGGGTATGGAACGGAGCACGCTCATATCCTGACCACCTCCCCGTCATCGAGATAGAGAAGGAAGCCCCTTACGTCCCGCTCGGGATACGTCTCGGCCAGGAGTCTCCCGTAACGACGTACCTGCTCGACATGGCTGTCGGAACGGATCTCTCCGGTCTTGTAATCGATCACCTCCACCAGGCCGGGTCTCACGATGACCCGGTCCATCTTGAAGGTGTTGCCGTCCCTGTCCACTATTTCCTTCTCGTTGTAAAAGGAGATGCCCGGTCCGGTCTCGAAGAAGGGCCGGAAACGCTCATTCGTAAAGAAGGCTCTCAGCGATTGCTCCACCTCCCGGGCAGCGTCGGGTATGCCTTCATGGACCGCGGCGGTCCTGGCGAAAGACTCGATGATCCCATCGTCGATGGGTAGGGACTCGATGAAGGAGAGGGCCCGGTGTATGGCGTTGCCTTTCTTTCGCGCCCTGACCGCGTGCCGTGACAGGTGTCCCGGGTCGGAGATGCTTCCCTTGAGCTTTACGGGCCATGCCGGATCGCCGGTAAAGTCTTTGAAGGAAGGCGGCGAACCGGACCCCGGGGAGGCCGCGTCCTCACTCTTTTCGGCTGTCATCCTTTCCCGCCCCAGGACGATTGCCCTGTCGCTGGCGACGGACCGGAACGCCTTCATTCCAAAGATGTGGTCGATAAGGTGGTTCTTCTGTTTTTTCCTGTCCGTGAGAAGGATGTATAATTCCTCTTCGGCACGGGTGAAGGCGACGTAAAGGTTGTTGAGCTCATCGGCGAGATGTTCCCGTTCCTTCTTGCTGTACAGGGCGGCAAGCTCGGGGGAGACCCCGGTGTACTCCTTTTTCAAATAAAAGAGCCTGAGACCGTCGTCGCCTGACTGGAAACACCGCTGCTTGTCCCGGCCCGATGAAGTGGAGAAGGACGTCAGGGTCACGAAGGGGAGGATGACAACGGGGAACTGGAGCCCTTTCGCCTTGTGTATCGTGAGGACCTTCACGGCATCGAGCGAATCGGGGGTGTGCAACAGAAAGGCCTTGTCGTCGTCGGAACTGGCGTATGACGTTCTCCGGGATCCCTCTTCCAGGAAGTCGATGAAACCGGCAAGGCTGCCGTCGCCGGAGTGCTCCCTTTCCCTTACCAGTTCCAGAAGATGCAGGAGATAGGGTACATCGTCGGGGAAACGGGCGAGAAGCTCCCAGTGCCTGTAAAAGCTCACCAGAAGGTCGTAGAGGGGAAGATAGCCGACGCGGGAGAGAAAGCCCGCAAACTCCTTCTCGAAGACGGTCCCGTGATCGGACTTGAACAGGAGGTACAGGAATTGGCTCCGGTCAGCAAGACATCTTTCCGAGAGCCACGCGGACATCGGGCCCGTTCCCATGGCGGTCCCGGCTGTGAATATCCGTCCCGTTATAAACGATGCGAAGGAAAGGTTGTCATCGGGTTTGTCCAGGAACTTGAGAAAAGATATGACCTCACGGATGAGGGCGTTGTTCCTGATGCTGACGGTGTGTTCCGACTCAACGCTGAGCCCCATGGACAAAAGGACGGCCACGATGGCGCCGGCTTCCTCCCGTGTCCTCACCAGTACGGCGAGGTCACTCTGGCGGAAAACGCCCCGCGCCATTATATCCCGGACAAGGGTCTTAAGCCTTTCCTCGACGAGTGCCCGGGCCTCATCGCCCGTGAAGACGTCCTGACCGTTCTCGTCATCTCCCTCGGCGGTGAGTCGTTCGATGGATACGAATCCCCCACCTTTTTTTGTTTCCAGGAAGAGCTGGCGCGATGTCCGGTAGGGCTTTACCATCTCCTCGACGGTCTCCGGGGGGTGTCCCGCGAGGACCGTTCCCGCGAGGACCGCTAGGTTTTCCGCATCGAAAACCTCATTGTTGAAGCTGACGACGTGCTCCAGACTGCGGTAGTTCGTGTCGAGGTGGAGCTCATCCACGCCATAGTGGTCCCGGTATTGTTCGGTTATCTCGTCGACAAGCTCGGGCCGCCCTCCGCGCCAGCGGTATATGGCCTGCTTCCTGTCGCCCACGAGGAAGAGACTTCCGCCACGGCTCAAGGCCTCTTCCGCCAGGACTTCGATGTTCTTCCATTGCAGGAGGCTTGTATCCTGGAATTCGTCGAGAAGGAAGTGAATATAGCGTTCCGACAGGGTGTAGTAGATCTCGGGAACAAAATCCCTGCGCGTGACGATATCCTGAAGCAGGCGGTTGAGCTCCTCGATTGGGATGACGCGCCTGTAATACGTGACCTCCCGCTGGAACACCTCTTTAAAAAAACTGTAGACCTGGACGTAGGGGATGTACTTCGAGACCGCCAGGGCACCGGCATAAAGCCGCCGTAGGCGGACCACGGTGTCCCAGAGCTCCCTCTCCTGCGGGCCGGGCAGGCTGCTGCCCTTCTTGAGGCAATCCTCCAGGGATCGCTCAAAGCAAACGCTTTTCGAAAGAGCGTTCTCCCGCGGATCGGCGCATCTTTCCAGCGCCGTGAGCAAGTGGGAAAGGGGTTTAACGCTGGTGTCGGCCGCGAGCGCCGCAAGGAGTCGGGATGCGCTGTCAGCCATCTTTTGGCGCAGGTCCGCGACACCGCCATGCGCTCCCCCGGCGGGTATGATGAATTCTCTGTTCTCCTTGGTCTCTTCATTCCAAAGGGAGGAGATCACGGCCCCGATGAGCTCCCGGGGAACCCAGCCCGCGCGGTCGCCTTCGAGTTCTATATAGCTGTCGAGAAAGGTGTCAAAGATGGCCTGTGCGCGTCCGTCCTCCGCCGTCCTTTGCAGGCATTCCCTGAGTGCGAGGTCGATGAGCTGTTTCGTCTCAGTGGACACCTCGAAGTCCGGCGGCAGGTTGAGCTGCATTGCGGACGCCTTGAGTGTGAGATTCACGAAACTGTCGATGGTGCCGACGTTGAAGTGCCCGAAGTCCTTGAGGAGTTCCGTGAATCGCCGGTCCATCTCGGCCATGAGGTAATCCCTGACCTTCACGGCCTTGCCCGGAAGGTTGTCGGCTTTTCGGGCGGTGTTTGCTATCTCCTGCGGCAGGGGGGTGTCGGGCAGGACCGTCGTTATCCCCCTCATGATCGTGTCGAGGGGCTTATCGGGTGAGTTCTCGAAGGGGAGATCGAGGATTATGTGCTTCATCCAGTCGAGGATGCGGGCGCGCATTTCCTGCGCCGCCTTGTTGGTGAACGTGATGGCGACGATATTAGCCATGCGCGTCGGGAGTGTGGTGTCCGCCAGAGCGCCGGCGAGGAGGACCTCCAGGTAGTGTCGGGCCAGGCGGTATGTCTTGCCCGAGCCGGCCGAAGACCGGACGGTGATGATCTGGGAATGAACCTTCTTACTTGTCCTGTCGTCGGCCATAAACGGCGTCAGCGGTAATCCTGCTCCTGGGTGATGGCGGCGAGCCTCCAGTCACGTTCTCCGACCTTGCGCGCATAGGTCCAGTATTCGAGGAACTTTACCGGGTCAGTGGGGCTGCCCGTGAGGACGGTGCCCGTCTCGTCGGTGGTAAAGTCGAGAAGACTCGCCGTATACCGGACGGTAATGAACTCCTCGCCCTCATCCTGCACGGCGTCGACGATCTCCACCTGACGTACCGCAATGTTCTCCAGGCGGTTTATCTTCTTCTCCGCCAGGTAACGATCGATGTCTCCCCGGAAGATGTCCTGCATCTGCGGTGTCAGGAGGCCGGCGATGACGGAGATGTCGCGGCGGGTCCAGCCGCCCTGGATCTTGAAGAAAAGGTCTTCGGCGGTCCCCCGGAAGGACTGCTCGCTGAAAGCGGGGTCCATTTCGGCAATGTGGCGCAGACCGTCGGATACGGAACCGCCGGCAGGCTGAGGCGCGTAGGAGGCGTCATAGGCCGGCTCGTTGTATGCGTAGGAGCTGTAGCCCACCGGAGAAGCGGTGCTTGCCTGCATCTGCCTCGTCGCTTTGTAGCGTTTGTACACGAAGTAGATGATCCCGGCTATGATAAGGATGATGATGATGTCCCCAAAACCGAACCCTCCGCCGCCGTAGGTTCCCATTCCACCGTAACCGGACCTGCCGAAGATCATGCTGCCGATCATCCCGCCCATAAGTCCGCCGCCGAGGCCGTAGAGGAAGCTTCTCCCCGGGCTGTAGGGATTCGTTTGCCGGGGAGCGGCCGCCTGCTGGCGGGTCGGATCCGTCGTGTTGTAGGGAGTGGACCGGTTATACGAACCGCCCGAACTCCTGCTTCCCGAACTGAAACTACGGGACCCCATGCTCCGTCCGCCGCCGGCCCGCGCCTCGGCAGCCGTCTCGAGGACAATACAGGAGAGAAACATCATCGCCACACCCATGATAAGGAAGCTCACCATTCTTCTTGACCGTGCGTCCATGCTTTCCGTCAAACCCCCGGTATAGTGATAGAAGTGCTTGAAGCGTTAGGATATCATATGGTTTTCTGAGATGTCAAAACATCCGCCTTTTGGGCGAAGGAGCACACGGATCGGCGCTCACGCGCCTAAAGGGTCTGCCTGTAAGGGCAAACGGGCAAAGGCAAAGAGTATGGATCTGAATAAGGTCTTTAAAGCGTGTGCCCGTTTGCGCGCTTGCGCGCAGACTCGTTTGCCCGCAGGGTAGACCCGTATGCGTTCCTGTTCATTCGGGCGACGAGCATGGTGAGAAGGACGATGAGCGTGAGCCCCGCCATTATTGCCGGCGGTGTCAGCAGGTTTTTTGGCAGGTACTGATAGAGGCCGATGACACCAAAGAGCATGAAGATGACGGCGGCAAACCATTTGACGAATCGTTCGGGGATCTTCTTGCCCATGACGATCCCGATGATGATGCCGATGGCGTCGGCGATGATCATGGCTGTCGTCGTGCCCAGCCAGACGACGAGGATGTTGCTGTATTTCGTTGCGAGGGCCACGGTGGCGAGTTGGGTCTTGTCTCCCATCTCGGCGAAGAAGAAGGCCACGGCAACGGTCCAGAAGGGGCTGAAATTGAACCGCTTGTCCTCGCCTTCGAGCGTGTCCCCCCGGATGGTCCAGAGGCCGAAGAGTATGAAAGAGGCGGAAGCCGCTATCTGGATGTACTGTATGGGGACGAACTTCGTGAGGTAGCTCCCGGCCACGACGGCGAGGAAATGGTTGACGAGGGTTGCCACGAACACCCCCCACAGCACCGTCTGCCAGCGATACCGTGAAGCGAAAGCCATCGCGAGAAGCTGGGTCTTGTCACCCATCTCGGCGAGAACGACGAAGATGACCGATGCCAGGTATACACCCACGGGAACCCTCCGGAATCATGAGGCACAAAAAAACGAGACTCCTCAGCATGCAGCACATCGCACACCGAAGGTCTCGCTAATTGGCCTGTGCCAGCCAACGGCAGGACCAGGGTCACCCCAGCATGTTGATCCTGCCTGTCTAGCTACTCCCCTTCAACACCAACGTGTCGTTAGTGTACACCAGGATAGGGGAGGGAATCAAGAGTTTGGAAGGCGCACGCTTTGCTCCAAGGGGTCGGACAGGATTGTACCTTGTAAATTGATGCAATTTGCTGCACAATAGAGAAAAATCCGGAATTGATCGTTCCAGGGGGCTCACGTTGGATAAAGAACGCATCGAGCGCGTTGTCGAGAACAAATACTCCCTTCTTCTTTTCTTTCTGGTCACGTTGCTTCTGGCTTCTCTCGTCACCGTTCACCATAACGTGTTGCATTTCACTGTTGGTTCCCTCTTCGCCATCGTGGTCTTCATTATCATGCTGAAGATATTGAAGGCCTCCCGCATTCTCTTTGCGGCATACATAGTCCTCTCTTTTGTGGCGCTCCTTCTCCACTACCTGGCCGTTTTCGCCATTCGCAGCAAGTCCCTGGTGATCGTTGCCCTCATTGTCTATATCGTGATGATCGGAATACTCATCATGTTTATGATCCGTCGGATATTCTCGGAGAAGCTGGTCACCGGCGATACCATAAAAGGCGGCATTTCCGTGTACATAATGATGGGCACGTGGTGGCAGATGGTCTATCAGTTACTCTGGCTGCACGATCCCGGGTCCTTCCTGTTCCCCGGGAACGTCCTTTTGGAGGGCGATCTCCTCTATTACAGCTTCAGCACGATGACATGCCTGGGGTTCGGCGACATCCTGCCCAGGTCCTATCCCGCGAAAATGTGTTCCATGATACAGGCCCTGGTGGGGCAGCTCTATGTAGCTGTCTTTGTAGCCCGTCTTGTCGGCTTGCACGTGGCGGGGCATTCCCGGAAACATGAGAAGCGATAGACCTGCCTCAGTGTTTCCTGATTTCCTCGTGCCAGACTTTGTCCGGGTGGTACTTGAAGGAGATGTTGAGCCTCACGCGGTAGCTTACCACCTTCCCGTTCTCCAGGGTCACATCCTGGGTCACCACCTCACCGATGCGGAGGTCCTTCACGCTTTTGGCTGCGGTCTCTATGGCAGATTTTGCCGCGTCTTCCCACGATACCGTGCTGGTGCCCACGATCTCATTGACGACATACACACTGTCTCCCATGACAACCTCCTCGCTGTCCTTAAGCGTTATAAGGTGTTAATAGCACAAATGAAAGGGGTGTCAAGGAGCACAAGCTTCAGGCGGGCCCGGAAGTGGCGATAATAGTGTATTGAGGAGAGAATGGAATGGAGATCGGGCGTGCCATAAGGGAACGGGCGGAGATGCTCGAGAACACGTCGCTCAGCATGGACTTCTCGTACGAGGAACTCGTCACCCTTGCAGGTTACATGGGCACCATGACCTACGGAAAGGGAGCGACGATCTTTGAGGAGGGCGACAGGGAGATCTTCATGTGTGTCGTGGTGAAGGGCGGTGTCATCATCCTGAAGAGGGACGAACGCATGGACCCGAAGCGCGTGACTGTGATCGGCGTGGGGAAGGTCATAGGCGAGATGTCCATGATAGACGGCAGTCCCCGCTCCGCCACGGCGACGGCGGCCGCCGATACGATCCTTGTTGTCCTCTCGAAGGAAAGCATGGACCGCCTTTTCAAGGAAAAACCCCACGTCGGCCTGAAGCTGCTCAGGAAGATCGCGTACTCCATGAGCCAGAGGCTGCGCCAGACAACGGGTGTGCTCGTGGATTACCTCGAAAGAAACAACTGAATCGTCTCACCCGTCAACGCGGCATCGGGGACGAACCGGCAGGGGTGCGCATGCCCCCGGTCAGGTTGCCCCTTTTTTCTTTGAGAAGAGCTTGCCGAGCCACTGTTTCTGCCTGATATCGACGGCCTTTAGCTTGTTCTCATCGATCACGGGTCCGTGGACAAGTTCTTTGGGTCCTGTCGCCTCGATGAGGTAGTCCTCTACAACAAGATAGTCCATCTCCGTCGACATGAAGCATTTCAGGGCATCCCCGGGTGTTTCGACTATCGGTTCCCCGGCGATGTTGTACGATGTGTTGAGGATGACGGGCACGCCGGTGATGCGCCCGAATTCCCTGATGAGATCGTAGTACCTGCCGTTGTCCTCTCTTGTGACGGTCTGGACCCTGGCGGTACCATCTATGTGCGTGATGGCGGGCACGAGATGCCGCTTGTCCTCTTTCACGTCGGCGATGAGGAGCATGTAGGGGCTTTCGCAGTCGAGGTCGAAATACTCGGATACGTTTTCGAGGAGGACCGACGGCGCGAAAGGCCGGAAGCCTTCCCGGTGTTTCACCCTGGCATTGAGGGTGTCCTTCATCTCCGGCTTTCTCGGGTCGCAGATGATGCTCCTGTGGCCAAGGGCGCGCGGGCCTATCTCGCTGCCCCCCTCGAACCAGCCAAGGATCTTGCCCTGGGCCAGTAGCTGTGCGGCCGTGAGCGCCACATCCCGCTCCTTTCTGAAACTGATGTTCTTCACCCCGGCGAGGTCGGCGAGGATTTCCTCCTCGCTGTACGTTCGACCCAGGTAGGCATTGCGGAGGCGATATTTTCCGGGTGGTTCGCGGTGGATGATATGGGCGCCGTGGAGGACACACCCCAGGGCGATCCCGGAATCGCAGGCACCGGGCTGGATGAATATCCTCTCAAAGGGTGTGTTGTCGAGTATTTTCTTGTTCGCCACGCTGTTGAGGCCGACACCACCGGCATAGCACAGGTTCTTCGAAGGGCTTATGCGGTAAAGATGGCGCGCCATCTCGATGAGGGTGTTTTCCGTTGCCGTCTGGACAGCGTAGGCGATCTCGGTGTAAACGTCGTCGGGGAGCTTTTCCTGCTGCCTCGGGGGTATGTTCGGGAAGAAGCGTTTACGGTACAGGTCGTTGTGACGGACGAAATTCTTTTCGCTGCTCGCCAGGGCGACACCATCGACGATCTCCACAAAGGGCTCGTCTATAGTCTTTCCCGGTTGTCCCCCATAGGGGGCGAGGCCCATGACCTTGCCGGAGCCGAAGTCGCCGAAGTTGAGGAACACCGACGTGCCCATGTAGACAAGTCCGATGCCGTTCATGTACCCGGGAACGGTGTAGTCCTTCCTGATGCCCGTTATCTCATTGCCCCGGGCCCTGTAGAAGGACTGGACCTCTTCGTAGTTCTTGACGTCCTTGAACGGTAGCCCGCGCAGCATGAAGGGTAGCTGTTTCTCCGTTTCGATCTCCAGGGCGCTGCTACCCAGCCCGTCGACGACCATCACGGCCGCTTCATCGAAGGGTGACGCGAAAAAGGCGCTCGCGGCATGCGCTTCGTGGTGAGAGATCGTATGGATCCTTCCCGAATAGCCCAGTTTCTCCCGGATGCTGTCACCCGTCTTGTCCCTGCCGTCCTTGCCATAGCGCGTGACGCCCACGACGAGGTCGACGTCGTTGATGTTCTTGAGTCCCATTGCCTTCAGGAGATAGGTGACGGACAGCACGGGGAAACTCCCGGAGTGCTTTCGCCTGTCGACCCTTTCCTCGCCAATGGCCATCAATTTGCCTTCCGATATGAGCGCCGCCCCGGTGTCGTGGCCGAATATGTGAAGACCTAGAATGTTCATTACCTCTCCTGACCGATCTTTGTGATGCTTGTTGACTATAACAGAGCGGTTTCATGCAGTCAACGGCAAAGAGGGAAGAAGAGGGGATCAGAATGATGGTCACACAATTGTGTGGAATACAAGGGCAACGGGCCACTTTTATGTAGGATATGTCCTCCCCGCCGAACCGTCCGGCTGGGGTGGTCAACGGGTCAGCCCAGTTGATCCGTGCATGTAACATTCCGATATAACAAGCCAAAACCAATACATTCGAGAACGAAGCCGATTGCCCCCGGTTTCTGGCACACCTATTGCTCTTAGCCTCGCATAGGTCACGGTACAAGACAGAGGCGTCTTCGACCAGCGCAGGTTTGAAGACGCCTCTGTCTTCTTTTTGAGGGAAGGAGGTGGGTGCGTGAAGCCGCGGGCAGCAAGAATGAGCAACGATGGCATGCGAAGGCATGGGAACGAAATCTACGGAGGTATATCATGAATGGTTACAAGAAGATCTTCCTGATGTTGGTTGTCCTCATATGGTTCCCTATTTTCCCTGTTCTCGGTGAGGAAGGAGGGAAGAAAGAGGAAGCGAAGGTGACGGGCTCAGGTTCCCTGGGGGTTTACAACCAGTACATATTCCGGGGCTATGAG
>MVQQ01000240.1 GCA_002067555.1 Syntrophorhabdus sp. PtaB.Bin184 | reverse complement strand
CTAAGATGGACAAAGTATACTTGTTTGCTGTATAAAATGCAATATCGCACTCAACGGCAGGACAATGACAACGAGCGACACACAAAAGCTCCGCGAGATGATGATGAAACGCCACGAACTCCTCAGGGCCACGCGCGATTTCTTCTACGAGCGGGGATACATCGAGGTGGAAACGGCGAACCTCATGGCCACGGCGCCGCCTGACCCTCACATCGATCCTCTCGAGGTCCGCATATCGGGAAATGGTCCCTTTTTTCTCCACACCTCGCCCGAGATGGGGATGAAGAAGCTCCTGCGCTCCGGTCACCGGCGGATCTTCGAGGTGTGCAAGGTCTGGCGCGTCGAGGACCACCAGGAGGTGCACAATACGGAGTTCACCATGGTGGAATGGTACCGTGAAGGCACGTACCGGGAGGCAATGAAGGAAACAGAAGAACTCGTGGCATTCATCGCCCGGAGGCTTCTTCACCCCGTGCCGGAACATTTTCTGCCGCCCTATCCCATCCACGAACTCGACGAGCTCTTCCGGAAAACTGTGGGATTCGACCCTTTTCCCCTCGGCCGCGACGCCTTTTTCGACGCCTTGAGGAAGAGCGGCTTCCCCGGCATCGACAACGGGGATGACTGGAACGGCCTCTTTTTCAAGGCGCTCATCCAGGAGATCGACGACGCCATCAGAAGCAGGCGGCCCTGCCTTGTTGCGGGATGGCCCTTTTCCATCTCCACAATGGCAAAGAGGCGAGACGACAACGCCGCCGTCGTGGAACGGTTCGAACTCTACATTGACGGCCTGGAGATAGCAAACGGATACACGGAGCTCACCGACCCCGGTGAGCAACGCGACCGGTTCCTCGAGGACAACACGAAGCGTGCCGGGATGGGAAAACGAACCTTCCCCGTTGACGAAGCCTTCCTGAGCGCTCTCGAAACGATGAACACCCCCTGCGCCGGCGTCTCCGTCGGTCTCGACAGGCTCCTCATGGCGCTCCTGGAAAAGAAAACGATAGGGGACGTGATACCCGACAGGCTCCTCGCCTAAAAGACCGTTTCAGGTCTCAGGTCCCACGTCTCAGGCTAAGAAGCAAGACCAGGGCTGCCGCGTGGAACATGCCACAGTCGTTTGGTCGGCCCCGCCCGGTTTTTCTCTGTCTCATCTTTAACCTGAAACCTGGGACCTGAGACCTGAAACGGTCTTTCGCTGCCTTGACCGATCCTGACCGCTGTCCTATAGTTTAGGTATCTTATGCAGACGCGAATGGTCTTTTCATTGAGGCCGCGCGCAATCACTCTCGAGGCCGGGGTGTATGTGGCTTTGTTCTTATCGACTGAACAAGGGTCAAGGGTGACACTATGAACGACAGGGAAAGATTGGATGCGTTGGAAACGGCGTTGGGAAACGAGATGAAGGAGCGCGAGTTCTACCTCCGCAATGCCGATCGTACGCAGAATCCCCTAGGTAAGGCGATGTTCAGGCGGATAGCCGAGGATGAACTCGAGCATTATCGGCGGTTGAAGGAGCTTCACGAAAAATGGGCGGCTGAAGGCAAGTGGCCTGAAACGGTACCCCTCGTGGTGAACACCACGAACATAAGGGATGTCCTCGTCAACACCCTCAAGACGGTGGAGCAATCGGCCCCGACGGATGCGGGAGACCTCGAGGCCGTAAAGATCGCCGCCGATTTCGAGGACAAGGGCGTCCGGCTTTACAGGCAGCTAGCCGCGGCTTCAGAGGACAAAAGGGAGAGGGACTTCTTTGAACTCCTTGCGATGATCGAATACGAGCACTTTCTGTCCCTGCGTGATGCCGAAGAGTACTTTGAAAACCCGGCGGCCTGGTTCACCCGGGTCGAACACCCCATGATGGACGGCGGCTGAGGGAGGAACAAATCTTTCCATTGGATGCAAGTATCTTCTAATTAATACTTGACAAGAATGGTTATTACTTAGTATATTTTCTGAGTTGAGAGTTATTATTGACAAGGTAGGCGGTTCCCACAGCAAGAGTATGAAGATGACCCCTCAGAGGATGGCGATCATGAAATACCTCGACGGCAACACGTGCCACCCCAGTGCGGCAGACATATACGGGGCCCTGAGGGAACGGTTCCCCACGATGTCTCTGGCCACAGTGTACAACACACTGGAGGCCCTGAAAGAAAAGGGGGCTGTCATCGAGCTTTCTATAGACCGGGGGAAGAAGCGTTTTGATCCGAACCCTGAGCCCCATCATCATCTTATGTGCATCAGGTGCAAGGCCATCGTGGATGTCTTCGTCGACTTTCCCCTGACCCTGCCCGATGGGCAGACACAGGGGTTCGAGATCGTCGGCAACCGTGTCGACTTTTACGGGATATGTAAATCCTGCTCCGACGAGCAAAAAGGAACGACAGAGAGAAATCAATAATAGAGGAGGATCTTATGGTCTGGACATGTTCCGTCTGTGGTTACCAGTACGATGAAAAGGTCGAGAAAGTGCCCTTCGAGCAACTTCCGGATGACTGGTCCTGTCCCATCTGCAACGCCCCGAAAAGCGAATCCGAATCATAACCGCCCCTTTTACCCTTACCCCATTTTTTTCACTACCCCAATTCCCTCCCGCAACGGGAGGGGTTCATCTTAAAGCAGGTCGCAGGTCGCCAAACAGAGACCGCGAAGGGGGCGGGCTGTCAACGCAACTATTGACTGGTGCAATTGTTGACCCGGCGACGAATCTTTTTGTGCCTTTGAACCTGTGACTTGGGACCTGAGACTTGCGACGGTTCTTCGGCCTTTGAACCTGTGACGTGAGACCTGTGACCTGTGACCGTCTTTTTGGGTTGACAGGAATGTGTCGCTAGTAGTAGAAGTACAGAAAAATAAGATTCTTGTTCAATAACATGCGGCGGAGGTTGCGATCACTTTCGAAGGTCCTTTTGTCCTGAATGTGGATCCTTTGCTTGCCGAGGTCTGGGGGGTAAGGCTCTGGTATTACGGACTTGCCTTTGCCCTTGGATTCTCCGCCGTCTTCCTCTGGATGATGCTGCGGCGCAGTTATGCCGGCCTGTCGTCGAGACAGGTCGTGGACCTTTCTCTCATCTTCTCCCTGTCCTGCCTTGTCGCTGGACGCGCTTTCCAGATCCTTGTTTACGAATTGGAGATCTTCCGCGGCAGGTACTCCGAGGTCTTCGCCTTCTGGAAGGGAGGCATGGCTTACGAAGGGGTCATGGTTGGAGCGCTGGCAGGAGTGAGCCTCTTCTGCATTATCCACAGGAAGAGTTTTCTCCTCCTCGCCGACGAGCTGGTCATACCCTTCGCCTTTCTCCTCGCGCTTGTGCGCCTCGGCGGCCATTTGAACGGAGAGGTCTACGGCTACGTGACCACGGCGTGGTGGGCGGTGAAATTCCCCCACGTCGAGGGCTTCCGGCACCCCGTTGCTCTTTACGAGGTGTTCAAGTGCTTCATCCTCATGCTGATCCTCCTTGTCGTGGGACGTCGGGGCACGCAGGGACAGGGCAGGCTCCTCGGCCATTTCATGCTGTGGTGCGGGATCTTCGACCTGATCATAGACATCTTCCAGGCCCCCGGGGCTCTCTTCAGAAGCATCGGTACCGGCTGTTACCTGAACGCTCTCATGGCCCTCATCGGCCTTTTGCTGATAGCCAGTTCGACACGAAGGGCTTCCAGGAAGACCACGGAGCTCAGCACCCTGCGTTTCGCACCGGCGTCGCTGATCGCAACGATCCCTTCCCGCCTCAATACGGGGACCTTCTTCAGGATACTGCTCTTCCTGGCGATCCTTCTTTTCTGTCTCACCATCCCCGGTGGATGGAGCCGGCAGTGGCTTTACAACCTTGCTTTGCTGTAAGAGAAGAATGACCAATGATCTTTGTCTTTTTCATCGGTTATTGTCTTTTTTTCTCCACCGGTTACCAAGATTTGAAATCCTTTGAAAACGCTTGACTGACCGCCACCGTTCTGTTACGATGCAGAGCAAATCCGAAAGGAAATCCCCGCAATGAAAAAACCTCCCAGGATAAAAGGCATCGACAAGGTTCTCATCATCGGCTCCGGTCCCATCATCATCGGGCAGGCCTGCGAGTTCGACTACTCCGGTACCCAGGCCTGCAAGGCCTTAAGGGCCGCCGGCTACAAAATAGTCCTCGTCAACTCCAACCCCGCGACGATCATGACCGACCCCGGGATGGCTGACTACACGTACGTCGAACCCCTCACCATCGACGTTCTCGAGAAGATCATTGAAAAGGAAAAGCCCCAGGGACTCCTCCCGAACCTGGGCGGGCAGACGGGCCTCAACCTTGCGGCGGAACTGTCCCGCAGGGGGATACTCGAAAAGCACGGAGTCCGCATCATAGGCGTCCAGGCTGACGCGATAGAGCGCGGCGAAGACCGCGACGAGTTCAAGAAGACCATGAAGAAGCTCAATATCCCCATGCCCGAGAGCGCGCTCGCCTATTCCGTGGAGGAGGCCCTCGAGATCGCGGACAAACTGGGATATCCCGTCGTCATCCGTCCCGCGTATACCATGGGGGGTACCGGAGGCGGCATAGCCTTCAACAAGGAAGAGCTGAGGACGATAGCGAGCCGGGGTATCTCCGCCAGTCTCATCGGGCAGATCCTCATCGAGGAAGCCGTGGTGGGCTGGGAAGAACTGGAGCTCGAGGTCGTCCGCGACGCGGATAACAGGATGATCACCGTCTGCTTCATCGAGAACATCGACCCCATGGGCGTTCACACGGGGGACTCATTCTGCTCTGCGCCGATGCTCACCATCTCTGAAGAGGTCCAGAAAAAACTCCAGGATTACTCCTACCGCATAGTGGAAGCCATAGAGGTCATCGGGGGCACCAATATACAGTTCGCGCACAATCCGGACACCGGCCGCATCGTTGTCATAGAGATCAATCCCAGAACCTCCCGGTCATCGGCCCTCGCGTCGAAGGCGACAGGCTTTCCCATCGCCTTCATCTCGGCCAAGCTGGCCGGCGGCTACACCCTGAAGGACATTCCCTACTACCGCGGGAAGGGCCTCGACGAATACGTCCCCTCGGGAGACTACGTGGTCATCAAGTTCGCCCGGTGGGCCTTCGAGAAGTTCAGCGAGGCCGAGGACAGGCTCGGTACCCAGATGAAGGCCGTCGGCGAGGCGATGAGCATCGGCAAGACTTACAAGGAGGCCTTCCAGAAGGCGATCCGTTCCCTGGAGACAAAGCGATACGGACTCGGTTTTGCGAAAAATTTCAACCAGCTGCCCCTCGACGACCTGATGCGTATGCTCAACGAGCCCTCCTCTGAACGGCAGTTCATCATGTACGAGGCCCTGCGTAAGGGTGCCTCCATCGACGAACTCTACGAGAAGACGAAGATCAAGCGGTGGTTCATCGGGCAGATGAAGGAGATACTCGACCTCGAGGAGGAGATCCTCCGTCACAAGGGCGGCAGGCTTCCCGATGCCCTGTTGAAGAAGGCAAAAGAGGACGGGTTCTCCGACAGGTATCTCTCGTTCCTCCTCGACGTCCCGGAAACGGATATCAGGAAGAGGCGGCAGGCCATCGGAAAGAATGAGACATGGTGCCGGGTGCCTGTCAGCGGCGCCGACGCGGCCTACTATTACTCGACCTATAACGCCCCCGACGAGGTGACGGTGAGCGACCGCAGGAAGGTGATGATCCTCGGCGGCGGTCCCAACCGCATCGGCCAGGGGATAGAGTTCGACTACACCTGTGTCCATGCCGCCTTCACCCTGCGCGACGAGGGATACGAGTCCATCATGGTCAACTGCAACCCCGAGACGGTCTCCACCGACTACGACACCTCGGACAAGCTCTATTTCGAGCCCCTTACGGTTGAAGACGTCCTGAGCATCTACGAGAAGGAGAAACCCGTCGGGGCCATCGTGCAGTTCGGCGGGCAGACCCCGCTCAATCTGGCACGGCAGCTCGAAGACGCAGGCGTGAACGTCCTGGGGACATCCCCGGAGAGCATCGATATCGCGGAAGACCGCAAGCGCTTCAGCCAGATCATAAAGAAAATAGGCATCCCCCAGCCCGAGAGCGGCACGGCCGTTGTTCTCGAAGAGGCTCTTCAGGTCGCGCGCAGGATCGGTTACCCCCTCATGGTGCGCCCCTCTTATGTCCTCGGCGGACGGGGCATGGAGGTCGTCTACGATGACGAGATGCTCAAGGCCTACGTGAACGCTGCCGTGGATATCTCGCCCGGCAGACCCATCCTCATCGACAAGTTCCTGGAGAACGCCGTGGAGGTCGAGGCGGACGCCATCTCCGACGGCGTGGACGCCTTTGTTCCCTCCATCATGGAACACATCGAGCTCGCCGGTGTACACTCCGGGGACAGCGCCTGCGTCATACCCCCCAGAACGCTGTCGGAAGAACACATCGCCATCATCAATGAATACACGAGGAAGCTCGCCATCGAACTCAAGGTCGTGGGTCTTATGAACATCCAGTACGCCATCGCCAACGACAGGGTCTACATCCTAGAGGCGAACCCCCGGGCGTCACGGACGGTACCGCTTGTCTCCAAGGTGACGGGCGTCCAGATGGCCCGCATAGCGACACAGCTGATGCTGGGCAAAAAGCTCAAGGACATGGACCTCACGCAGAAGACATACCCCCATGTGGGCGTCAAGGAGGCCGTTTTCCCCTTCAACATGTTCCCCGAGGTCGACCCGACCCTCGGCCCGGAGATGAAGTCCACCGGCGAGGTCCTGGGCATGGCAGGCTCTTTCGGGCTCGCCTTCGCGAAATCCCAGGAGGCGGCCGGTCAGAAGCTCCCCCAATCGGGCAACGTTCTCATCACAGTTGTGGACCGCGACAAGGAAGACATCATCGACGTCGCGAAACAGCTTGTCAAGCTGGGATTCACCATCGTCGCCACCGAGGGGACGCACCGGTTCCTCACCGAAAAGGGCGTGAAGAACACCCAGATCAAGAAGGTGCACGAGGGCCGGCCCAACATCGTCGACGCCATCCACAACAAGGAGATCAACCTCGTCATCAACACGCCATCGGGCAAGAACAGCAAGTATGACGATTCCTACATCCGAAAGACAGCCATCAAGTACAAGATACCCTATATCACCACAACGGCCGCCGCAAAGGCAACCGCCGAAGGCATAAAGGCCTCCCTGGCCAAAAAGGGCGAGATCAAGGTAAAATCTCTCCAATCCTACCACAAGGCGATAAAGTAAAAGAACAGCCCCTGTCCATACTTTGGGATGTACAGGGGCTGCGGCTTTTTCTGGAATAGGACCTATAAGACCACTATAAGACCTATAGGACACCTAGGACTTATAGGATTTGTAGTTCTTCCCGACGCTCAAGCGGTTGCTATGATAAAAGTCAACAGTTAATGTCTACCAGCTCTCTTTTTCTTTCACCTCACATCTCTCTC
>MVQQ01000239.1 GCA_002067555.1 Syntrophorhabdus sp. PtaB.Bin184 | reverse complement strand
GTCGCAAGTCTCAGGTCGCAAGTCTCAGGTCTAAAAGCCAAAAAAGATCGCTGCCGGGCCAGCAATTGTGTTGACAACCGGTCCCCCTCCACCGTCTTTCTTTGGCGACCTGCGACCTGCGACCTGCGACCTGCGACCTGCGACCTGCGACCTGCGACCTGCGACCTGCGACGGTTCTTTTGCTGGTGAAAAACCCGCGACCGCGTGATAGAATGGGGCTCAAATACTATCAGACAGGAGAAGACACCATGGCTATCCGAAAAGGAAGAACGCAGAAGGCCCTGATCCGCTGCGCCAGCTCTCTTCTGCTGGTCGCCCTCTTTCTCCTTAGTGCCTGCAACGTTGCCTATCTCGAGAAGTTCGCCCAGTTCGACGCGCATCAGGGGAACTACGAGGAGGCGGTTCAGGATCTCACGAAGGCCATCCGCTACGCGCCGAGGGATCCCGTGCCCCGGGCGGGGCGTGCGTATCTCTATCAGAAAATGGGCAGGCACGACGAAGCCATTGCCGATTACACGAAGGCCATCGAGCTCGACCCCACGGACGACGAACTCTACCTCATGCGGGGTCTTGCCTATTCTCTCAAAGGGGATGAGGACAGGGCGATAGTGGATTACTCGAAGGCCATCGAGATAGACCCGCACAGCAGCGATGCTTATTTCAACAGGGCAAAGGCCTGGGAGGCCAAAGGGAACAACGAGGAATCTCTCAAGGACTATCAGGCCGCCGCCCGTCTCGGCAACTCCCGCGCGCAGGGGATCCTCATGGCGAGAAAGATAGCCTGGTAAGTGCAGACGGGTCGGCGCCAGGGGCACCTAACGGGTCGGCGCTAAAGCGCCTAACGAGTCGGTGCTGACGCACCTAACGGGCACACGGGGAAATACTTCGTGCGCGTGTTTTTTGTCTTTACCCCGTCCGCCCCTTTGCCCGAAGGGCAGACCCGTCCACTCGTTAGGCGCCTCAGGCGCCGACGCGTTAGGCACGAAGTGCCGACCCGTATGCCCGTTAGGCGCCTTTAGCGCCGACCCGTCAGCACGAAGTGCCGACGCTTTAAGCGCCATTTGGAACTTTTTCCCACCCTCCCGTGTCTCACCGGGAAGAATGAAACCAGCGATTCCAAGGAGGTTGTCCATGAAAGGTGTTCCGGTCTTTATTGTCCTTTTTGCCGTCCTCTGTTCGGTCCTGTTCCTGCCGGGGCTTTCGCAGGCGCAGAAACCGGAGGATGGCGACAAGACGCTGTCTCCCTATTTTTTTGTGAAAAGCGACGATCCCAAACTCGACCAGTTGCCGCTCAAGTCGACGTCAGCCGTCGCGAACATCTCCGGTGTCATCGCGGACGTCGTTGTGACCCAGGTTTACAAGAATGAGGGCAAGAAGGCGCTCGAAGCGATCTACGTCTTTCCCGCTTCCACCCGGGCCGCGGTGTACGGTATGAAGATGGTCATCGGTAAACGTGTCATCGAGGCGAAGGTCAAGAAGCGGGACGAGGCCCGCAAGGACTACGAAGACGCGAAAAAGCAGGGGAAGAGCGCCTCCCTTCTGGAACAGCACAGACCGAACGTCTTCCAGATGAACGTTGCGAACATCATGCCCGGTGACGAGATACGGGTGGAACTGAAATACACGGAGGTTCTTGTCCCGACAGACAGGATATACGAATTCGCCTATCCCACGGTGGTAGGTCCCCGCTATTCGAACAAGCCCGCGGACGGCGCGCTTCCTTCCGAAAAATGGGTGCAGAACCCCTATCTCCACGAGGGAGAGAAACCGACGTATGCATTCGACATGACCGTCAACATCGCGGGCGGCATACCCATCAAGGAACTGGCCTCCACTTCCCACAAGGTCAATACAGCTTTCAACGGTCCCGCGAACGCGAAGGTGACCCTCGACAGGTCGGAGAAGTCGGGCGGCAACAAGGACTATATACTCCGCTGGCGCCTTGCCGGGGACAGAATGCAGTCCGGACTTCTCCTGTATAAGGGAGAAAAGGAGAATTTCTTCCTTTGCATGCTGCAGCCCCCGAAGAAGGTGAAGAGCGCCCAGATACCGGCGAGGGAGTACATCTTCGTCGTCGACGTTTCGGGCTCCATGTACGGCTTTCCCCTCGACATATCGAAAAGGCTTCTCAAGAGCCTTATCGGCAACCTCCGTCCCACGGATACGTTCAACGTTCTGCTCTTCTCGGGAGGGTCGCGGCTCATGTCCGAGAAGTCTCTCCCGGCAACGAAGGAGAACGTGGACAACGCCATCAACGTCATCGACCGCCAGCGCGGCGGAGGCGGCACTGAGCTTCTTCCGGCACTCAACCGGGTGCTTACACTCCCGAAGCTTGAGAACTATTCCCGAAGCATCATCGTCGTCACCGACGGCTATGTGAGGGTCGAAGAGGAGGTGTTCGATCTCATCCGCACCCACCTCAACGATGCTAACGTGTTCGCCTTCGGGATCGGCAGCTCCGTGAACCGTCACATCATCGAGGGAATGGCCCGTGTGGGCATGGGCGAGCCATTCGTCATCACGAAGCCTGCTGACGCACCGGCCCAGGCGGACCGCTTCCGGGCGATGATAGAGTCACCTGTCCTGACGAAGGTCAAGGTGAGCTTCACGGGGTTCTCCACCTATGACGTGGAGCCTGTTTCCATCCCTGATGTCCTCGCTGACCGCCCAGTGATGGTCTTCGGCAAGTACAAGGGGGAACCGAAAGGGACGATAACGGTGACAGGCATTTCGGGGAGGGGGAAGTTCACGGAGTCCATCAACGTGGCGGCTGCGAAACCGTTGAAAGACAACGTCGCGCTGCGGTACCTCTGGGCACGCCACCGGATCACGCTTCTCTCCGACTACAACAAGCTCCATTCCAGCGACAGGCGCGTGAAGGAAGTGACCGATCTCGGCCTCGCCTACAACCTGCTGACGGCCTACACGTCTTTCGTGGCCGTTGACAATAGGGTGAGGAACACCGGGGACACACCGGAGACGGTGAACCAGCCGCTGCCCCTGCCCGAAGGCGTCTCCGACTATGCGGTCGGGGGATCCGGCATGATGAAGACCATGGCCATGGCCCCGCCTCCCCTCGCCCCGTACCCCCGCCCGGATTACATGGGTATGGCGCGCAGGGAAGAGGCTCCGGTGAAGGAGAACGGGAAACAAAGGACCGTCACAGGCCCCACGGTCTCCATCGGTGACGTTACCGTGTCGGGCGGCATTGCGAAAGAGGCGGTGTTCAAGACCATGCGGAAGATCGAAGGCGGCATGGCGGCATGCGCCACCGGCATCACTGGTCCCGTCAGCTATGTTGTCACCCTGACCGTGAATGCCGACGGGACGGTGAAGGACGTGAAGTCCAGGGACGGGAGGAACGATTCCCTGGAGCAGTGCCTGAAGAGGCTCATAAAACAACTCAAATTCACGGCGACCGGGGACGGAAAGGAGGCCTCGGCAACAGTCACCATCCTCCTGAAACCCTGAAGACGGCAGATGTGAGAAGCAGGGCCGGGTCGCCAAACCCGGCCCTGCTTCCTCTTGTTGCATTTGCCTTGCCCGCCATGGTATTTTTATCCATTATGATCAAGGAATGGGAACTTCTTGAATCGAGGGTCGACAGGGATTACCGCGTGTTCCGGATACAATCGCAGCTTGCCGTGTCTCCGCGGACGCAGAAGGTGGGCACGTTCTACACCATCGATACCCGCGATTGGGTCAATGTCATACCTGTCACGCCCGATGGCCGGATAGTTATGATCAAGCAGTACCGGCACGGATCCAAAGAGGTAACGCTCGAGATACCGGGCGGGCTTGTGGATGAGGAAGACCCCCGGGAGGCGGCGCAGAGGGAACTGCTTGAAGAAACGGGATATGCCGGCGACAGGGTCGAGCTTCTCGGATTCGTGAATCCCAACCCCGCCATATTCAACAACCGCTGCCACACGTACCTCATAGAGAACGTGCGGGAGATATCGGAAAAGGCCCTTGACCCCAACGAGGACATCGAGGTGGTACTCATGTCCGCCGACGAGATACCATCCATCATAGCGGACGGCGGCATAAACCATTCCCTCGTGATCGTGGCCTTTCATTTCTACTTCATGAAGAAATTTTGTTCCCCATGAGGGCAGGTTCGAAAGAGATCTTCTTGCTCGGTGTCGCGGGCAGGTCGGGCAGCGGCAAAACGACCCTTATCGAGAGGCTGCTTCCCCTGCTGAAGGGGCAGGGTTTTCGCGTCGCCGTGGTTAAGCATACCCATCACGATCTCGAGTTCGACGTTCCGGGAAAGGATTCGCACCGTTTCAAGCGGGCAGGAGCCGCCACCTCCATTCTTGTCTCCCGAACGGGACTGGGGATCGTGAAGGATCTTGACGACGAACCCTCGCTTGACGAGATCGTCTCCCGCTATGCCATGGACAGCGACATGGTCATTGTGGAAGGGTTCAAGCATGAAAGACTGCCGAAGATAGAGGTCTTCAGCGCCGACCGCGGCGAACCCCCCTTGTGCCTCTCAGGCGATGAAACATACATGGCCATCGTCACAGACGAGAACGTGGACACCCCCCTGCCCCGCTTCGGCCGCGACGAAGTAGCGGCCATAGCCCAATTCATAACCTCACGCATCCCCCGAAAAGACATCTCATGAAAGTTCAAGGGTTCAAGACTTCAACGGTTCTAACGGTTCCAACGGTTCCAACGGTTCTAACGGCTCCAACGGTTCCAACAGTCTTAACGATTCCAACGATTCCAACGGTTCAAGCGGTTCAAGCGGTTCAAGCGGCTGCGACCGTCCCGACGGTTGCAGCCTGCCTCTGGAGGTGCGATGTCCCTTCACAAGGATGAGGCGATAGTCCTTTCCAAGCGCGCCTACGGTGAGTCGGACAGGATTATTCATCTTTTTACGCGGGAGGCGGGCAAGGTTTCGGCCATCGCGAAGGGTGCCGGCAAGAGCCGGAAGAGGTTCGTGAATACCCTGGAGCCCTTCAACCATATCCGCGTCGAGTACTTCGAAAAACAGGGCCGCGGGATGGTGCGGATAGAGAACGCCGATCTCGTGACAGCCAACAACGGCATCGAGATGAGCATGCGAAGGGCCTGTAGCGCGTCCTTCTTCGCCGAATTCGTCGACAGGCTGACGCGGGAGAGAGAGCACAACGGCACGCTCTTCACCGCGCTGAAGGAGTTCATCGAACTCGCCCGGACAAAGGATCCCGTCTACGCCGACATTCTTCACTATGAGCTTCTCATGCTCGATGCCCTCGGCTACCACCCCAACTTCGATACCTGTGTCTATTGCGGGGCCGCGATGGAGGAGACTGAAAGACTCCACTTCTCCCGCGAGCGCGGCGGCATCCTCTGCGCCGTCTGTGCACAGTCCCTCCCGCACAGGAGATGCACGCAGGGGCTCATCAGCGGCTTTCTCTCCGCAAAGGCGATGCGCGGCGGCTTCGCCACAGGCGCCCTCGAACGCGAGGCCCAGGAAATAATGGAAAGCTTCCTCGCCTACCACATAGACACAGACTTCAGATCCTACCGACTGCTCAAGACGCTGGTATTCTAAATACCGCTTGAACCGCTTGAGCCGCTTGAACGTTACAGAATAGAGAAATATTGTTGCTCGTATCTGTGTGCCGGTGCGAACACGATCCCTCCACCCTATCGGACACAGGAAGGGATGTCTCTTGTCTTCAACCCTTAAGCGGCTCAAACGGCTCAAGCGGTTCAAGCCATTTTTTTCTTTCTCAGGAGGATCAGGTTCTCTTCCCCGCGGGTGTCGTAGCGTTTGGAGCGGGAGAGTTCGGTGAGGAGGTTTTCGTCGGGGCGGTCGAGGATGAGGACCATAACTCCTTCGGGCTTGAGGTAGGTCATTCCCCGCTTGATGTGGGCCTTTGTGACCTCCGGAAGCGGGAAGGCGTCTTCCCATATGTGGGTGAGGGAGGGTTGGACGAAGATGCAGTCGAAGGCGTCGTCGACGAGGAATGGGAATTCGATCTCGGGGTGAAAGAAACCGTTGCGCCTGGCGATAAGTTTCGCCTCGGCAAACCAGTCCCGGGACGCGAGCGAGTTCCAGGAATCAGCTTCCGCATCGAGCATGATGAGGGCCTCCTGGATCCTTCTTTCGTCGACGGCCTTGCTGAAGTAGGTGGCCGTTATGAGGTCCATGATGTCCCGTATCCGTTCAGAGTAAAGGTTGAGGCGTGAAGCTATCTCCTCTTTCAACGCCATGTCTTCCTTTATCCTGTCGGAAAGGGAGAAGTAATGGCGGTACATCTGCCGTACGTCCTTGAGGACATCGAGGGGGTTCTTCGAAAAGAGCCCCATCTGGTTCCGCGTGTCCACGTGGGGGGTAATGTCGGAGAGCGACATCCCGATGAGGGGGTTGCCGAACCTGTAGTTGACGGCTTCGGTACCGTAACGGTGCTTCATTGTATACTGCAGGATATCGCAGGCGACGTGCGACTTCTCGATTCCGTAGAGGATCCTCTGAAGGATGAACCTCTTGAGGGACTTTTCATCCTCCCACTGCGCCACGAAGGTGTTCCTGTCCCGGTAGGGAAGGATGAAGGAGAGATAGGCGATGCCGTCCACGAGCTGCGTCGTGATATTGCCGAAGCCGGGCGTCATGTCGAGCATCCTCATCGCCAGGAGATCGTCTTTCGTCAACTCCTCCGTCTTTGCCTGCAGGAATATCCTTTGGGGATCGATGACGGGAGAGGAGCCTTTCCTGTTGAGAAGATACGATGCTATGTCGGAGACGTCGAATTCGTCGACGGGGTCGGGAGGCGTGGTTCTCTTTGCCACATACACGTCGTTCTCCGTCAGGTATGCTCTCGTCGTGGTGAAGATGTCCTCGGCAAAGAGGTCGGAGAGGCCCCCCACGATCCTGGGAAAGACCTCCGTTCTTTTCTTGAAACCTGCCGTCGCGCTGTGCAAAGATACCTTCTTCTCCTTAAGCCTGTCGATGAGGGACTGCCGCTCGGTTTCCTGGATCTCAGGAAGCGTTGTCAGGAGCCCGCTCAAGGAGAAGACCTTGCAGAAAAGATGAAGCGCGTCCCTGTCGTTCGTCTCGACGGCCTCCTCGAGATCAACGGAGAACACCCGCGTCTCACAGGCAAGCGGTTTCTTCATGAGCATCCATTGCTTGCCATTCGTCAGGATACCCCAGGGCGTCTTCGTGTTTTTCAGGAAATAGAAAATCTGGTACAGGGGAATGCGGTTCTCGAACTCGAGATAGAAACCGCTGACACCTTCCTCGAGGTTTCTCCCGAAGCGCTTGAGGAGGAGAACGCCCAGCGTGTTCCCGTAGTATTCCGGAGTTCCCCACAGGGGGGACGCCTTGTCCCGGTCGGCCTCTGTCGCGAAGAGGGCGGCATCGGGTCCTTTTATGGAATCGTTGAAATACTTCGGTTTCGATTCATAGGCATAGCCGAGTATCTTGAGGATGGGTTTGATGAGATGGATCTCGGTGTGTATCTCGCTTGCGAACTTCTTTATGTCCCCAAACTTCGTGAGTATCTCGAGGAGTGAAACATAGACCGCGTCCTCCCCGGGAAGGCTGATGATTTGTTGGAGCCCTCGGCGGGATATGAGGGAGTTGCGCACGATCGTTTGCATAGGATTGATGCTACATAATAAAGGTTTGAGCCTGCTTAGTCAAGGAAAGGAGCGTCCTTTTCCTCTTCGTCAATGCCCATGTCCTGAATGCGTTTTATCTCCCTGAGCTTCATCGCGATGATGACGACAAGACCGATGATGCCTATCCAGAAGAAGACAAGCGCCTGGTAGATGATGTGCCGGTCGTACGACGCCGTTGCGAAGACGTCGACCTTCGGTTCAGCGGCCGGCAACATCGTTGCCCCGATGAGAAGGAAGAAGACGATGAGGAACATCCTGAGCATTGCCGGCACCCCTCCCCCTACGTTAGAAAACCGATCACGGTCATGACTGCGAAGTAGACAAGGTAGAACACACCGATCCACGTGAAGAGAGGGCTCTTCCTTCCCGTCGCCGACCTCCTGTCGAAAAAGGGGATGAGGAAAAAGAAGAGTATGGCCGCGGAAATGATGACGATGGCAATGGTCTCGCCGTTCATGCCCAGTATCTCCCCGGGGAAGAGCTTGAGGGTCTGGAAGAGAAAGAGGAAGTACCATTCGGGCTTGATGTTCTCCGGCGCCGGTGCGAGGGGATCCGCTTTTCTGCCGATCTCGGGCGGAAGGAGGACGGCCAGGGTGACGACGACACCGAGGCAGACGAGCCACACGATGAGGTCCTTGTAAAAGAGGTTGGGGAAGAAGGGTTTGGGTCGTCCCTGTTTCTCTTCCTGTGAAAGGGGCACGCTCATGCCATGGAGCTGGACGAGGAGAATGTGGAGCCCCGTCACCGCGATGGTGACAAGGGGCAGGATGGAGACGTGGAATGCGTAGAAACGTGTCAGCGTCTCGCCCGTCACGTCTAGGCCGCCGCGCAGGAAACCCTTTATCAACCACCCGACGAGGGGAAGATTGCCGGCTCCGCCCGTGGCGACGCGCACCGCCGCGAAGGCCCTCTCGTCCCAGAGGAGGAAATACCCGCTGAGGCCGAAGAAAATGGAAACGGCGAGCATCACGAAACCGGTGAGCCAGACGAGCTCCCGCGGTTTCCGGTAGGCCTTGAGAAGAAGGGCGCTGAAGACGTGGACAAAGAGCACGAGTATGGCGAGCTGTGCCCCCCAGTGATGGAGGGAACGGAAAAGCCACCCCATGTTGAGCTTGGTGACGATGTCGATGATGCTCTTGTGGGCGTGTTCCGCGTGGGGAACGTAGTAGAGGGCGAGTGCCATCCCCGTTATGAACTGGAAGACAAAGAGGAAGAGCGTGAGCCCTCCGGCGAAATACCAGGCATCGAACCGGTGGGACGGCACTGTCTTTGAGCGGGCAAGGCTCCCCAGCCCTTCGATATCGTACCTCTCTCCGAACCAGTCTTTAAGCCTTCGGCAGCTCAACCTTCACCCCCTTTTTCGCTATGATGAGCTTGTCGCCCTCGACCGTGATGTCGAAGACCTCGAGAGGTTTGGGTGGAGGTCCGCCGATGTTCCTGCCGTTCTCGTCGAACCATCCCTTGTGGCAGGCGCAGTAGAACTTCTTCTCATCCGGCTTGTAGGTGACGTTGCATTCCATGTGGGTGCAGACGCCCTTGAGGGCTTGAACGGTCCCGTTCTCCTTCTTGAAGTAAAGACCCAGCTTGCCTCCCCAGGCGAAGGGCTTCACGGAGTTCGGGGGGATACCCTCGAAGTCGGTCTTCCTGAGGATGACGAAGTCAGGTTCTTTCCCGAGCGTGGGAAAGGCAAACTTCAGGAGTGCCCAGAGTACCCCCGAGGCGACGGCGGCGATCCATCCGCCGAAGAGGGTGTTGAGGAATATCCTTCGTGTCACCAGTGAATGGTCGAGCTTCATTTCTTCATCCCCAGGAGCCGTCTTGCCTTCTTCCTCACAAGGGCCTTTCTCAGGTCCACAACGGAGTCGGTGGGTCGCACATCCTTCGGACAGGCCTCGATGCATCGAAGGACCGTGTCGCATCCCCAGACCCCTTTTTCGTCGTTCACGGTGTCGAGGAAGTCCTCGGGCCGTTCATCCCGGGAGTCAAGGATGAAACGTTCCAGCTTTGCCATGGCAGCGGGGCCCAGGTAGTCGGGGTCGCGCGCTATGACGGGGCAGGCCCCGTAACAGCACGCGCAGAGGATGCAGTTGACGAACTGGTCGATGCGGCTTCTCTCCTCCTCGCTTTGCTCTATCTCCTTCTCGGGGTCTGCCGTCTGCCGTATGAGCCAGGGCTTTACCTTCTCGTACATGTGCCAGAAGGGGGTCATGTCGACGACGAGGTCCTTTATGACCTCCATGTTGGGGAGGGGTTCGAGGATGATGGTGTTCGTGCCGAAGGAGGCCACCTGCGTTCTGCAGGCGAGGTCGATCCTGCCGTTGATGACCATGGCGCAGGAGCCGCAAACGGCGGACCTGCAGGACGAACGAAAGGAGAGAGTGCCGTCGATCTCGTCACGGATCCTTATCAGGACGGCAAGGACCGTGAGTCCGGGGATGACCTTCACCCGATACGTCTGAAAACGCGGTCGTTCGTCCGGCCTTTTCCTGTCGCTGCGCAGTATCTTGAAGGTATATGCCGCCGCTGTTATCAATAGATCCTCTCCATGGGTTGATAGCGCGTGATGGTGACATCCCGGAAAGAGACGGCGCACGTCCCGTCGCTGTTCATGCGGGCGATGGTGTGCCGGAGCCATTTTTCATCGTCGCGTTTCGGAAAGTCCCTTCGCCAATGGGCCCCGCGACTCTCTTCCCTCAGGAGTGCCCCCCGGGCTATCGTGTGGGCGACCTCGATCATGAACTCAAGTTCTATGGCGTTCATGAGCTCGTAGTTCATGTGGCGGGTCGGGGATGAGACCCCGACGTTCCGGTACCGCTCCCTTATGCGGTCTATGTCTTCGAGTGCCTTCTCCATCTCGGACCGTTCGCGGAAGATCCCCACGTTCGCGCTCATCGTCCTCGCGAGTTCCCCGTGGAGGGAAAAGGACTTCTCCCTTCCACCCGCGACGAGCGCGGCCATCCTCCCTTCCACCTGGCGCGCTGCGCCACGGACGATCTCCTCCTTCGCCGCCGCAGGCTGCCGCGACAGGTATTCATCGACGGCGCCGGCGGCCGTCTTTCCGAAGACGATCGTCTCGAGAAGGGAATTCCCGCCGAGCCTGTTGCCCCCGTGGACGCTCACGCAGGCGCATTCACCGGCGGCGAAGAACCCCCGCACTTCGGTCTCGGTCCTCGCATTCGTATCGATGCCGCCCATGGAATAGTGCTGGCAGGGCATAATGGGTATGGGTTCCCGTATGGGATCGATGCCGATGAAGTCTATGCAGATCTTCCGTATGCCGGGGAGTTTGGCAAGTATCTTCTGCTCTCCCAGGTGTGTGAGATCGAGCTTGATATACCTGCCCAACGGGTGGTCGAAGCCCCTGCCTTCATTGATCTCCGTCTGGATGCTTCGGGAGACGATGTCCCGCGGCGCGAGCTCCATCGCCTTCGGGGCGTATCTCTCCATGAAGCGCTCGCCCCTGGTGTTGACGAGGTACCCGCCTTCCCCGCGGCAGGCCTCGGTCATGAGGATGTTCGTGCCGATGAGCCCCGTGGGGTGGAACTGTACGAACTCCATGTCTTTCAGGGGCACCCCCGCCTTGTAGGCGATGCCGATGCCGCTCCCCGTGTTGATGAGGGCGTTCGTGGAATACAAGTAGACTCGGCCGTATCCTCCCGTGGCGAACACCGTCGCCTTCGCGGTGACGGGCACGACCTCGCCGTTCATGAGGTCGAAGGCCACGACGCCGTGGCAGACTCCATCGTCGATCGCGAGGCGCGCAACGTACCATTCAGGATAGACCCTGAGGCCTTTCATGACCGTCCGCTCGTACAGGGTGTTGAGGAGAACGTGGCCGGTGAGGTCGGTTGAGTAGCACGTTCTCGGGTATCCCGCTCCCCCGAAGGGCCGCTGGGCTATGGAGCCGTCGGGAAAGCGGCTGAAGGGACAACCCCAGTGCTCCATCTCGTAGACGATGGCCGGCGCCTCGCGGCACATGGCCTCGACGGCATCCTGGTCGCCGAGGTAGTCGCTGCCCTTGATCGTGTCGAAAGCGTGTTTTTCCCACGTGTCGTCCCGGCCGTCGGGGTTGTTGGCGAGGGCCGCGTTGATGCCGCCCTGGGCCGCGATCGAATGGGACCGTATGGGATGGACCTTGGACATGAGGGCCACATCATACTTGTCGCAAAGTCCCACCGCCGCCCGCAATCCCGCCAGACCTCCGCCGACTATGAGCACATCGTGGGAAAGAGCCGTCATGAGATCACGAGATAAAGGTACACGAGGGCCGCAGAAATGACGGCGGCGACCAGGTTGGAGGCGACGAAGAGCCTCTTTTCTTTCCTGTAGCCGAGATCCACGACGATCGTGCGGATGCCGTAGATGCTGTGGAAGGTGAAGAGAATGAGGATGAGCACGTCGAGGACGGGTTGCCGATGGAGGCTGAGTGCCCAGTCGGGTTTCTTGTCCTCGGTGAAGAGGAAGTAGCTGGTAAGTATCTTGACGCCGAAAAGAACAATAAGGGAAACACCGCTTATCCGGTGAAAAAGCCATATGAACATGGCCGCTCCTTGACTCTCGTTTCAGACAATATCATCACGGTGCGCGGAGATTTGTCAAGGGATTTGGAGACGGCTTTTACCGCTTGAACCGCTTAAGCCGCTTGAACCGTTGGAACCGTTAGAACTGCTGGAACCGTTGGGGCCGGTTGAGAAGTCGAAGGGTTTACTGTGTTCGTCATCCCGGCGAAGGCCGGGATCCAGGAGCGATGTCGGCATGCAGAACGCTTCAGATCCGGGATCAGCCCCGGGGGTAACGGCAGAGAGGGTTCTATCGACGGCTTGTTAAGGGGTTTCGGGGTGTGCCCTTCGGGCAGTATACCTTGTTTCAGAAAGGTGTGGAATTTGGGTGGGGAAGGGGTATAATGATGAAAAAACCCTCGATGAGGTAGCAATGGGAGACTACGACGACGATGAAAGACCCGATTGGCGGGAACTGGACCGCCGCAGGGACAGGAGCACTTTTTACGGAAGGCAGGAAAAAGGGGCGGGAAAGAAAAGGGAAGCCCCGAAGGACCGCTGGCAGCAGGGAAGGGTGAAGGACGCCCTCAGCAGGCTCTTCAAGGGCGAGAAGGGAACCCCCGAGCACGACAAGCTCTTCGCCAGGCTGCACAACGCCTACGGTTCGGAGGCTTTCGCGAAGCAGGCCGAAAGATACATGGCAAAATACGGCCTGCCCGACGACGGGCCCACACTCATCCTCTTCCTGGACCTGAAGGATGCCGACGTATGCAGCGCCACCCTCGACAGGCTCCGGGAGCTTTACGCGTCATTGCCACCGCGCCAGAAGGAGGACGCGAAGCGGAAGATCTCCATAGCCGCCATGGCCCACAAGATAAAAGAGGTCCGCATAAAGGCCCAGGAAGTGATGGAGGAGCTGGAAGAATAGAAAAGACCGTGTTAAGTTTTAAGTGTTAGGTTTTAAGTTAAAAGCCTTAGGACACTTTCCCGCATTCCGTTGAACGTACAAACATCCTCTCAATCGAAAGGTCTTTCACGTAAAACTTAAAACCTAACACCTAAAACTGTTTTTTCAGCTATTTTCCATCACGAACCGCCTGTACGACCGGTCGTAGGAGGCTTCGCCCTCTTTTGAAAAGAAACAGCCGGGCAGCTCTTTTCTCGCCCGGTGGTAGGCCACGCATTCGCAACATTTTCCTTTACGGGGGCAGGGATCGTAAGTACAGGCGCAGGCGGCCTTGTTCTTCTCCATCGTGCATTCCATCTCAATCACCTCGAGCTTGTATTTGGCGAACAGTATATAAAGAAGGTTTCAGAGTTTCAAGGTTTCAGAGTTTCAGGGACGAGAGGCGGGGTCATGGGTGATGGGTCATGGGAAGAACCCTGAGCCATTTCCCCATAACCAATCACCCATGACCCATCATCCGCTTTTGCCTTTTTTTCGGGTCTTTTTTTCTCTCCCGGAAGTAATACTTCCATGCAGTCAGTATATCCCAGGGGGGAGATCATGACGACGATCAAGATAGGTCGCCTTGTGCGTTGCGCTATCGTGAAGGACCTTCCCGGCAGGGAGATCTACCTTGTCCTTGTGACGGGGACCGACCTGTTGGCCTACCTTCCGAAGAGGTTTGCCGGCAGGGTGTACAGGCAGGGTGAGGAGACGGTGGCCGCGGTGTTCATGATGGGAAAGGGCGGGATCTTTCTGAGCCAGAGGTCGCCGCAGTACTTTCGCCGGGTCACCGAGGAGGTTCTCTCACCCGTCATACGCGACGGAAGGGTTCGGGTCCGAAGGGCGGCGAGCGTGGTCAAAGGCCCTTTCGCCAAGGTTTCCGTCGAGGGCCTCGGGGACGTGGACCCGCTCATGGCATCTCTGCCCTATCTCGACAGGGTGAAGGAGTACACCACGGACACCATCACCATTGTCCGCTACAGTACGGATATCAGGGAGTACATCGTCAACTCCCTCGTCCCGGCGCCGGCGGACAAAGTGGTGGAGGTCCACTACTCGCAGGGTCTGCGGGAGGCCATCGTAAAGGTCGACCCCCGATATTGCGGTTTCTTCGTCGGGAAGGGGGGCGCCAACGTCGCGACCGCGGCCAAGCTTCTCAACGTCAGGATCATGATAAAGAGCGCCGCGGAAGAACCCGGGGGAAAGGAGGGCGTCTGTGCAGAGGGGAGGAACTGACAGGAGGGGCCTCGGCATGAAAGGGTTTGTCATCGTGATCGCCACGTCCATCGCCTGCTCGGCGGCCACCGTTACCGCCTACGACCTCTTCTTCGCGCAGAAGATAGTAGCCGTCGATCTCGTCTCCTCCATCGCGTCACAGAAAGAAGACTACGCCGCAGGCAGGGTCACGGCAGCCCAGCTCGTCGAGAACATTGAGATCTTCCTGAGGCGGATGGAGAAGAAGAAAAGGAACGAGGTCCTCATCCTCGAAGAGGCGGTAGCCGGCGATGTGGAGCACCGACGGCTTCACGTCGAGGAAGATGACCACGAAGGACAAATCCAGGCAGGTGACCGGCACGTGGTATGGACATACTTACCACCTCTGTGCCCCTGAGGCAATACCCCTGATGCACCCGCCACCCTGTCGA
>MVQQ01000238.1 GCA_002067555.1 Syntrophorhabdus sp. PtaB.Bin184 | reverse complement strand
CGTCGATGCTGGCGGGTTCCCAATCCGAGGAAACCACGTATGCGGACTTCCGGGCGAGGTGGTAAGGCAGGGCAAACCCGTCGCTGTTGAGGTCCCCGATGAAGGGAAGGGAGAAGACGTGGATCGCCGTGTTCCCCGCCCAGTATAGTATTTCGCCCTTGTCGTCGAGGGCCGTCATGTGGTCTTCATCGAGGTCGCTGTATTCGATGATGGCCTGCCTTCCCTTGATGTTGAGGTACACCCCGACCTTCTCCTCTACACTTCTTCGCCGCACAACCTTCGTCGATGCCTGCGAACCCGCCAGGGAATGGTGGCCGAGAAAGACAGGGTCGGCGATCTTCACGAGGGGGTTGTCGACCTGGCAGTAGAAGAGCTCTTCGTAGCCCGCCGCGGTCAGCCGTGCCAGAAGACCGCTGTCGGAGAGGGCTTTGAGCGATCCCCCGTGTCCGTTGGGGCTGGTATAAAAATGGACCTTGTCCTCAAGGATGAGCCTGCCGTCGGGAGAGAGGGCGGGCAGGACTCCCTGGGAGAAGAAATGAATCGAGCCGGGCGGAAGGCCGAAGTGGCGGTTCCTCTGAAAGAACCCCATCGTCTCCTTGTGATTGTCACTGCTTGTCATAATGAGGAGCGGTATGGTAACGCCATAGCGCGCGGAAAGTCCGCGTACCTGTTCCGCGAAGAGCTGAAAGAGGGTCTTCCCCGTGATTGGGGAGAGGGGAAAGGTGCCTTTGGGACCGTCGAAACCCAGGCGCGAGCCCTGTCCGCCGGCGACAATGAGGACGGCAACTTTTTGGCGCTGAAGGAGGGATTCGCCGATCGAGCGCGCCCGGAGGGCATCGTCGTGCTGCGCCGGGGTTCGGGGTATGCACACGACGCCGGGGGGACTGATATCCGCCGGGGGGCGTCGGGAGTTGTCGGCGTTCGCGAACTGCCGGTGAAGGGCGAAAACAAGGCGAAGGTCAAGGCCCCGGCTATTCTCGAGGAAGACGTTCCTCTGGTGCGGGGTGAGAGATCGATAATGGTCGAGAATGTGGCGCTGGTCGTAGCTCTCAAGGGTCTTCAGAAAGTCCTGTTCCATCGTGTCACCATCCATGGAGATAATGCCGTGCAGCAGATATTCCCTTTGTGTGAAATCTTACAAGATTTCTCCTGCTCGTGACAAATGGAATCTCTTGAAAATTCGTATTATTCTCAACCGAATTGACAATCATGCGTTAAGTTAATTCCGCTTTGCACGATAACCATATTTAGTTTAGAATGGAACGAAACCCAACAAGCAACGGAGGTTATCAATGAAAGTGCTCGTTGTTGACGATTTTGCGACGATGAGGAAGATCATCAAAAATGTATTGAAGCAGATAAGCATCGAGAATGTTCTCGAAGCGGAAAACGGCAAACACGCTCTCACCGTGCTCGGCACGGAAGAGGTCGATCTCATCATAAGCGACTGGATAATGCCGGAGATGACGGGCATCGAGTTCCTCAAGGCCTGCAAGGGCGATGACAACATCAAGAAGATCCCCTTTATCATGGTGACGGCGGAGGCCCAGAAGGACAATATCATGGAAGCTATCAAGTCGGGTGTGGACAACTATATCGTCAAACCCTTCACCCCGGAGAAGCTGAGGGAAGCGATAGACAAGGCGAAAGCCAAGGTCGGTAAATAATCAAGCGGCGGAGGCAGGCATGGATGTCAAATACATAAACCCTTTTATTATGGCGGCACAGTCGGTGTTCAGGACTATGCTGGGCATTGAGGTAACCTTGAGCAAACCGGTGATCAAGACGAGCCGCACGACCTCGGGCGAGGTGACGGGCATAATGGGTCTCGTCGGGGACAGGAAGGGGACGATCACGATAAGCTTTCAGGACAAGGGGGCGCTGTTCATTTACAAGACCCTCATCGGAGACGAATCGGCAGCCATCAATTCCGACGTGGTCGATGCCATCGGCGAGCTGACGAACATCATATCGGGGCAGGCACGCAAGGAATTCGAGAAGGCCGGGATCAACCTCAAGGCTGCGATCCCGATGGTCATCGTGGGCAAAGAGATCGAGCTCAATTTCATCACCACCTTGCCAATAGTCCAGCTGCCCTTCAATTTTTCCGTAGGCAACGGCACCCAGGAAGTGATGTTCCTCGACTTCTCCTTTGAGTAGGAGAGAAGCGGCCAGGGAACAGGGAACGATAAGAAACAATTCTCAGGGTTCGGGAACGGACAGAAACGCCTTCCCGAACCCTGTTTGTTCCGCAGGAAAAGTGTGCGCATCCTCTCCCTGAAACCTGAGACCTGAAACCGGTTTTAGTCACTTAAGTTATCTCCCCGAACAGCGACAACTTAGAGTATGAAAGCGTCGGAGCTTTACCTCTGAAGGACTGAACCAATGAATCGAGGAAAGGTCGGAATGTATGGATGATATCAGAAGTGGAATCGAAGGGCTGGCGGCGCGCGTGGGCCGGCTGATCCCGGGCACGGAAGAACAGTTCCTCTTCATAGGCTCCCGTCTCAACGAGGTATACAGGGAGGTCGAGGAGATATCGCGCCAGGCGTCATCCCTGGTGAGTATGCTCGACAGTTCCGTTATGAAAGGCACGATAGGCCGCTTTCGCGAGATCCTGGAGAAGATGGACAGACACATCGGGGGATCCGACCGCAGGTTCGCATCAGGCATGACCGCCCTCAATGACGTTCTCACCGCCGTGTCGCATGTCGGCGATCCCCTGGCGAATTTCCGCAAGATTGTCAAAACGCTGAAGATCCTGGCCATATCAACGAAGATAGAGAGCGCGCAGTTGAAGAAGATGGAGAGTGATTTTATCAACCTCGCCGGCGACGTGGAACAGCTTTCGGCGCTTATCCACGACAAGTCTGCGGGTATCGAGAGCCACCGGCGCTCTCTCATGTCGCTCGCCGAGGCCACTCTAGCAAGGATAGTGAGCATAAACGAGAAAAGCAGGGGTTACATCAGCGAGGTGCTCGGGAACATAGGATCGAGCATCGCGCTGCTCGAGGAAAGGCACGACCTTTCCCTCACGGCGGCCGATTCCATGCTCAGCCGGTTCAACGCGACTTCGAAGCAGGTGGGCGAGGTCGTGATGTCCATGCAGTTCCACGATATAACCCGTCAGCAGGTGGAGCACATCAGGGATGTGCTCGCGGCAATGGAAGGCAAGCTGGGCACCGCGCCGGAGGTGATGAACGCGAGCAGCCACGCAGCGCCGTACGCACCGGAACTCGTGGCCGAAGCCGCCATTGCCTGCGAACTGCAGAAGGCCCAGCTCTCCGATGCGGAGAACAAGTTCGTCCACGCTGTGGACGCCATCGTCGAGAACCTCCGGGGCGTTGTGAAAAACGTTTTCAGGATCCTTGACGATATCCAGAAGATCACCGGTGGAACGGACCTCATCGCGAGCACCTTCTTGTCCAACATCGAGTCAGGAACGACGGCCGTCATCGGCAGGCTGGAGGATACGGGCCGTGCCGAAGGTGAATTTGTCGACGCGATGGGGGAACTTTCCTCCGCGGTGTCGACCATCTCCGGCCTTGTCGATGATATCGAGGAGATCGGCGAGGAGATCGAGCTCATTGCCGTCAACGCCCGCGTCAAGTCGGCCCACACCGGCGTTGAAGGCGCGCCGCTGGGAGTGATTGCCGAGGCGATATGGCACCTTTCCATAGATGCCACGTCACAGAAGACCACCATCTCCGAGCTCTTGAGGCAGGTGGTCGTGGCCACACAGGGGCTTCAGGCCGCAGTCAGCCGGGAAACGGGAGATGAGCAGTCCGACAGTCGCGGTATCATCGACGAACTGTCCGGGCTTCTTGGAGAGCTCAAAAGCATGAACGACGGTGTCATCGGTCTTGTGAAGGAAATAGAAGGGGGAAGCCGCAGCCTCTCCAGCCTCATCGAAGAGACGATCGACAGCATAACCGTCCACAGGGATCTCAAACGGGAGGCGGCCGGACTTGCCGTTCACTTCGATGAGGTCATCATGGCGGCAAGGGAGGCCGTTTCCCGCGAGGAACTCGAGAAGGCCCGGAGCCTGTCCCTCGCGTACATCGAGAGCAACTACACGATGCAGAGAGAGAGGGTCATCCACAGGAGCATCGCGTCGAATGTCATCCCCTTCGCCGGGAAGGACAGGGAGGAACGGACCCCGTCCCCGGCCGGGGACGATGTTGCTTGCAACGACGATCTCGGAGACAACGTGGAGCTCTTTTGATGATAAACACCGTGAGTCTGCACATGCATCTTGATCCACAAGGAGGAATACGGTGATGAAACGTATCATGACTGTCGATGATTCTGTCAGTGTCCGCCAGATGGTCAGCTTCACTCTCAAGAATGCGGGCTACGAGACGGTTGAGGCAAGTGACGGGCAGGACGCCCTGTCAAAGCTTAACGGCTCGGGGATCCATATGATCGTGACGGACCTCAACATGCCCAATCTCGACGGGATAGGACTCATCAAGGAAGTCCGAAGCAAGGCTGAGTACAAGTTCATACCCATCATCATGCTCACGACGGAATCCCAGGACAGCAAGAAACAGGAAGGTAAGAGCGCCGGTGCCACGGGCTGGATAGTGAAACCTTTCAAGCCCGATCAGCTCCTGGCTGTAGTAAAAAAAGTTCTGGGATAGGAGGTGCCGGTGATGGCGCGCCCCGACGATTCACGAGGCCGTAACGCCGACTACGGTTCCGTCAGGCTCTCGAAGAAGCTCTTCGAGGAACTGACCGTTTTCATCCACGACCAGGTGGGGATCAAGATAACCCCCGTCAAGAAGGTCATGCTGGAAGGAAGGCTCCAGAAGCGGCTCCGCAAACTGGGAATGAGGTCTTTCGAGGAGTACTGCAAGTACCTCTTCAGCGATGAAGGGCGAAGCGACGAGCTGACGAGCATGATAGACGAGGTGACAACGAACAAGACGGATTTCTTCCGGGAGCCGGCTCATTTCAACTACCTCACCTCGAGGGTGCTGCCCGCGCTTCTGAGAAATGACAGATTTACCGTGTCCAACAGACTGACCATCTGGAGCGCCGGATGTTCCAGCGGCGAAGAACCTTATACCATAGCAATGGTGGTGCAGGACTTCGCCGATGCAGGCGGGGTCGAACCGCTGCCATTTCAGGTCATTGCGACGGATATCTCCCGGCGTGTCCTGGAGAAAGGCCAGAAGGCGATCTACGAGGAGGACAAAGTATTGCCCATACCCCTCGATATCAAGAAGAAATTCCTCTTGAAAAGCAAAAACCCCGGGTCAGGTCTCTTCCGGATAGCTCCTGAGATACGGTCCCGTGTTTCCTTTCGAAGGCTCAATTTCATGGACGGTGATTTCGGATTCCGGGAGAAGATAGACGTCATCTTCTGCAGGAACGTCATCATCTACTTCGACAAGACCGTTCAGGAGAGGCTCCTCAACAAGTTCTGCAGATGCCTGAAGCCGAACGGGTACATCTTCATGGGCCATTCGGAGACACTCTTCGGCATGGACCTTCCTCTCGAACAGGTCGCGCCGACGGTGTACAGAAAAACCATCACATCAGCCACACTCAGAAGGGCATGAACAGGGCATAAGCGGAGGCACCATGGCAGAGAAGATCAAGGTCCTGATCGTCGACGATTCAGCAGTGGTAAGACAGGTTCTCGAAGAGGTTTTGCAATCCGATCCGGGGTTGCAGGTTGTAGGGTCCGCCAGGGACCCCTTTGTCGCCGCCGACATCATGAAACGCGTTGTTCCCGACGTCATAACCCTTGACGTGGAAATGCCCCGCATGGACGGGATCACCTTTCTTCACAAGATCATGACCCAGAGGCCCATTCCCGTCGTCATGTGTTCGAGCCTCACGGAGAAGAACTCCGAGACGGCGATGAAGGCGCTGGAGTACGGCGCGGTGGAGATCATAGAGAAGCCCCGGATGGGTGTTAAGCAGTACCTCGAGGAATCGAAGGTTATCATCTGCGATACCGTGAAGGCGGCGGCGGAGGCACGCCTCGGCCGCGCGAAAAAGAACAACGGCTTCATAAAGGTGGAACCGAAACTGACCGCCGACGCCGTGATCGAAAAGCCCAATTCCCGCGCCATGATCCAGACAACGGAGCGTGTCGTCGTCGTGGGCGCGTCGACGGGCGGGACAGAGGCCCTCAAGAGTTTCCTCGAGGCACTGCCCCTTGACGCCCCGGGAATGGTCATCGTCCAGCACATGCCGGAACACTTCACGGCCGCCTTTGCAAAAAGGCTCGACGGGATATGCCGGGTCTCCGTGAAGGAGGCAGGGAACGACGACACCGTCGTCCGGGGACGCGTCCTCATCGCCCCGGGCAACAGGCACACCCTTCTCAAGAGAAGCGGCGCGAGATACTATGTCGAGGTAAAGGACGGCCCGCTGGTATCGCGCCACAGGCCGTCCGTCGATGTCCTCTTCCGGTCGGCGGCGCGCTACGCCGGGAAGAACGCCGTTGGCGTCATCATGACGGGGATGGGCGACGACGGAGCCAGGGGTATGCTCGAAATGAGGGAAGCCGGGGCCTACACGGTGGCCCAAGACGAAGCCACATGCGTCGTCTTCGGCATGCCGAAAGAAGCCATCAAACTGGGTGCGGTCAATACGGTGGCTCCCCTCGGCAACATAGCCGGTATAGTCATGAGGGAAAGCGGATAGAAAGAGAGAGGACAGGTGATAGGTAATGGGTCATAGGTGATGGGAAAAAGCAATCTCTCCCTATCATCCATTACCCGTCTTCTCTATCCTTTCGCCAGTTTCAGAGCCAGATTCAGGTCTTCTATTCTGTAGGGTTTGACGAGGACAGCTTTAAATCCGTAATCCCTGTGGTTGATTATCTGGGGATCATTGGGGTAGCCGCTCGAGAGGATGGCTGAAACACCGGGATCGATGGCGAGAAGCTGCCTCAGTATCTCAACACCGTCGAGTCCGTTTGGAGAGATGAGGTCCAGGATAACCACATCGAAATGCAAGCCTGCCTCCTTCGATGTGCGGTAGAGGTCGATGGCCTGCCTGCCGTCGGCGACACCCGTAACGTCATAGCCGAGGTGGGTCAGCAGCATCGTCGTCGTCTGAAGGATGGATTGCTCGTCGTCGGCGATGAGCACTTTGAGACGGGTCCCGTTCCGTGATTCGGACCTGACCTGTCCGGTTTCCTCCTTCGGTCCTTCCACCCGGCGGGCCGGCAGGTACACATTGAACGTCGCCCCTTCGCCGGCCTGTGATTCCACCTCTATCTGGCCGCCGTGTTTTTTTATAATGGAGTAGCACACGGCCAAACCAAGTCCCATCCCTTTCTGGGACCCGAAGTCCTTCGTCGTGAAATAGGGGTCGAAGATCTGTGAAAGATGCTCTTTTGTGATGCCCTTGCCCGTATCGGAGATGGACAGCTCGACATAGTCCCCTGTTGGCAGGATCATTCCCGGCTCTGCCTGAAACGTCCTGTTCCGTACGGAGATGGAAAGGGAACCACCGTGCTCGGGCATGGCCTCCCGGGCATTCCGGACGAGTTGATGGATGACCTGCCGGATCTGAGTCTCATCGGCATCAACGGGCCATATGTTTTCCTGGAAATTGTACCTGCACTTTATCCGTGATCCTGACAGGGATATCCTCGAGACCTCGCGGACGATTGGCTGCAGATGGAGGGTCTTCTTGAGGGGGCTTCCGCCTCTCGAAAACGTGAGGAGTTGGGCCGTCAGTTCCTTGGCCCTGTCGATCGTCCTTTCAGCCTCGGTGAGCTTGTCCCGCGCCTTCGATTCGGCCTCCGGGAGGTACATTTTCGCGAGAGAGATGTATCCCAGCATGGACATGAGGAGGTTATTAAAATCGTGGGCGATACCGCCCGCAAGGATGCCCACGGACTCCAGCTTTCTGAAATTGAGGAGTTCGTCCTCCATTTGCTTGCGGGCCGTGATGTCCGTAAAAAGGGATATGGAACCCACAAAACGGTTCTTCCTGTTCAGGATGGGGCTGGCGGATACGTTGACCCAGAGGGATTGCCCGTCCTTCCTCCTGAAGCGGCGCTCGTACTGGTCGGACAACCCTTCCTGCCGGCGTTGTCTCTTCTCGAAATGGTCCTCCAGGTCCTCCTCCGCTATAAATTGGTCGAGGGACTTCCCGAGCATTTCCTCTTCGGAACACCCGAACATCTTCTGGGCCTGAGCATTGACGAAGGTGATCCTGAACTCCTCGTCGGCCACGCAGATCCCCTCGCTCGCCGTGTTAACGATCTGACGGTATTTCTTTTCGCTTTCCCGGAGGGCCTCTTCGTACTTGCGTTCCCTGGTGATGTCGCGCATGAATATGGCAACCTTGCCCATACTCTCCTGACTGTCCCGAATGGGATAAAGCTTCACTTCCATCCACGAGCCGCTGGTTCTTGCCTCGAACTTCGCGGTCTTTCCGTCCCTGAAAACGTTGGGGACCATGTCCCTCGTTTTTGCCGCCAGGTCTCCCGTGAGAACGTTGTAGACCGATGAGCCCACGATGGACACACCGTCGGTCTCGTACCTGGCGGCGAACTTGTTGTTGAGGGCTATGATATTACCGTTCTCGCCTGCAAGGACCACCAGTTCGTCGGTGGCGTTGATGAGTGCGAGGGCCGTTTCCCCGAGAAGCTCCACCGGTATGGCACCGTGGACCCCATCTTCTTTCTTCAGAACGTTAGAGACATTCATCTTTCACATCCGGGTAGTATTTGGCGAGGCAGGCGGGGCAGATGGCGTGGCTGAACTCGGCATCGGAATGATCGGTGATATATTTTTCCAGCTCGTTCCAGTATCCTGAGTCGTCACGTATCTTCTTGCAATGGGAACATATGGGCAGGAGCCCGCCGAGCCTTTCGATCTTGTGCGCGGCACGCGCGAGATCGGTGACGAGCTGTGACACCTCGGCCTCAAGGTCCATGATGCGTATGCCGGTCCTGACGCGGGCGTGGAGCTCTGTTTTTATAAGGGGCCGGGCGAGAAGATCGTCAGGCCCGCTGGAGGGGTCGGGCAATGCCTGCCCCTCCCGTCGATCGGCCGTGAGAAGGATAATGTAGGATCGTGCCTTCCCAGGAGACAGCCGGATACGCCTGCACAGCGCCAGGCTGTCAACCCCCTGCATGGTCCCGTCGAGAATGACGAGGGGAGCGTTCGGTTCCCGCTCCATCCTGTGCAGGAGTTCCCTGTGATTAAAAACGACCATGGTCCTGTAGCCCCAGCTGTCGACGGAAGATTCGAGGAACTCCATGGTCGCGCCGTCGTCCGCGGCTATGAGGACCCCGGGGTAGGGCCTCACGTCGGTTTCAGGGCTCGCGTGGACGAAGTCCTTGCGCAACGTGACCGTTGAGTCTCTCTTGCCCTGGGTGGTCATAGAGATAGGGAGAGGAGGATGTTGGTTGTGTGATCAAGGATGCTCGCGCCGGGAACATCCTCCTCTTGAATCGCCGCATGTATGCCGCGTGTCGCACCGAGATTTATTGGGGGGTGGCGAAGCTTCTGTGGCAGGAGGAAAATAGGGTAGACGTAATGGGGGGCATGATCTACCTGTCTTCCGTTGCTACTGGCGAGTTTTACATGGGAAACGGGGATGTCTCCCAATCCCTGCGCGCAAGAAGCTTCGCCGGTGGAGGTCATTGTTAAGCAGCATGTGGCATGAAGATCAACCATGCCATACCATATAGCAATTCGCGTGCCAATGCGTAACGCCATGATATCATTGACGAGGCAAAAATACAGATGGCTCTTGTTGTGGAATCTGCACCATAACTATGGAATCAATTCCATACCAAAAGTCACAGAAAACATCGTTCCAGGAGTAAAAGACCGTTTCAGGTTTCAAGGACCAAAGACGGTTTCACGTTCCAGGTTCCGGGCAAAAGACTTCCTGCCCGGTTGCAACGATTGTTGTCTTTAGCCTGAGACCTGAAACTTGAAACGGTCTTCAGGATATCCTGTATTCCTTCACCTTGGTAAGGAGGGTCTTGTAATCGATCTCGAGAAGTTTTGCGGCACGTGATTTGTTGCCGCCGGTGATCGTGAGCGCCCGCCTGATCATCTCCGCCTCGGCGTCGCGCGTCGCCTGGAGGGTAACCTGCTTGAGGGGCATGAGGAATGTGCCGTTGTCCTGACGCGACACCGTGTCCCCGACGATGAACTCTATGTCCTCGGGTCTGATGACCCCGTCACGGCAGGTGAGCACCGCCCTGCGGATCACGTTCTTCAGTTCCCGGATGTTGCCGGGCCACGGATACGTCATGAGCAGTTCCGCCGTCTCGGGCGTCAGTTCCCGCATCTGCTTCTCCAGTTCGTTGGACGCCGCGGTCATGAGCTTCATTGCGAGGAACGGTATGTCCGAGGGTCTTTCACGCAATCTGGGCAGGGTGATCATGTACTCGCTGAGCCGAAAGAACAGGTCCTCACGGAACCTCTTCTCCCGAACGGCGTCCTTGATGTCTGCATTGGATGCCGCAATGATGCGTACGTCAATATCGACAGGCTTCGTGCTCCCGATCGGGTAGATCCTCTTCTCTTCGACGGCCCTGAGAAGCTTGTTCTGGAGCAGGGGCGGTGTGTTCTCCAGTTCGTCGATGAAGAGGGTTCCCCTGTGGGCTATCTCGAAGAAACCCGTCTTTCTCCTGTCCGCTCCCGTAAACGCTCCCTTCTCGTGACCGAAGAGCTCGCTCTCTATGAGGTTCTCCGGTATGACGCCGACATCGACGGACTGAAAGGGGTTCCTGGCCCTCTTGCTGAGGTCGTGTATGGTCTGGGCCACCACGGACTTTCCCGTACCCGTGTCCCCCTGTATGATGACGGAAAAATCCGTTTTGGACACCTGGCGTATGTGATGGATGACAGCCTTCATCGCATCGCTTCTGCCGAAGAGCGATTCCAGGGAGCCCAGCATCGTGTCATCGAGCTGGTTCAGCTCTTCCTGCAGGGAATAGGCCTCGATGGCGCGCTTGATCGTAAGGACAAGCTTGTCGACCTGGGGAGGTTTCGTCAGGAAATCATAGGCGCCAAGCTTGATCGTCTGAACGGCGGTGGGGATATCCGCATAGCCTGTTATGATGATAACGGGAACGAACTGGTCCATCTTCTTGAGCGCGTGAAGGGTCTCTATGCCGTCCATGCCCGGCATCTTGAGGTCGAGAAGAACGCACCGGGGGTGCTCTGTTCGCAGGAAAGAGATCCCCTCCTGGCCGCCGGATGCCTCGACGGGCACGAAACCGTTCTTCTTGAGGATGGTGCCCAAAACCAGCCGTACCGACCGGTCATCATCGATTATGAGGATCTTCTGAGGTGCTGTTGTCGCGGAAAACATAATTTTTTAATGATGATACAGCACAAGAGAAAGAGATGTCAATCAGGAATGACCGGGTCACCGGTCCATTTCGCCGCCCATAAGCAGGGTCAACCGGCCTTTTTCATTGTCAGCAGGAAATCAACGAGGGGCGCGAGGGCGGGCAAGGCCCTCAACCCGGTGGACACAGCATCCAGCACGGGGGCATTGATGGATACTCTCGACATCTGGAGTTCCAGGGTCCTGAGGTCTACTGCCAGATCGTTTCTTGCCGTTTCCGACAGCGAGGGGTCGTTGCGGATGATGAGTTCCATGCTGGCGATCATATGCCGGGCGGCTTCCGCCGGCAGCGTTGCTCTCTGTTGCTCCCGCACGGGCGGTGTGAGGGGGGGCGACGCGGGTGAGGGGGGCGGTTGAAAAGAAGACAGAAGCGGCGGTTCTGACGGGGAAGGCGCCCCGGCAGGACCCTCCTCGCTGGCGCCCACGGTATGTCTGTACCGCTGGTACTCGGCGATTATTCCCGTTTCCCCGCCCTCGCGGACAAAATTCTCACCGATGGGAGTTATGAAGGCGCTCAGAGATGTCAGGTGGTCGTAGGTCAGGAGAACGTAGCTCTTCTCTTCAAGCAAATGGCACGCGTTCACGATCTGTTCGCGGTCTTCCACGCCGAGAGCGGCGGCGATCTCGTCTATGGAGAGGAAGTAATTCGTGTGACTCAGGTTCTGCATTTCCTCGTAGAGACCGGCGAGGAGCAGTTCGGCAAGCTGGTCGAGGCTCAGTGCATCCATCGGGCACTAGTATAGCAAGTGTTGATGTGAGGAGTAAAGGGCAATGTATAGGAGAAGATGTTCCAGGTTTCAGGTTCGGAAAAAAACGTCATCGGGGGCCCTGAACCTTTGAACGTGGACGGAGTTATTTGTCTCCCGTCAGGACCTGCCTGATGGTCATCAGGAAGGCCGCGATGAGGCTTGTTATGCCGCCGAAAATGAGAAACGCCTTCTGGAGTGACCAAACGCTGGAAAACAGGGAGATATCCATTCGGGCGAGAGTGGTGCTCACCTGTTCCGACAGGAGGGGGAATATGAATATCCCGAAGAAGAAAACGATGGAGAAGAAAATGGATGAGTACTTGAGAAACTTGACGCACATCCGGATGAGATTGGCGGAAAGGTCCAGAAACTCCAGCTTCTTCTCGATGGAGGTGAGCTGGTCTGATATCTCCCGGCACATCTGGTGGCAATTCTCGAACTCCATCGAGGACTCGAAGTAGCGCACGTCGCCCATACGTTCCATGGACCGCCTCAAATAAGCGAGGCGGTTGCGGTGTTTCTCCGCCAGAGAGGAGTAACGATATGCCTTCAGGAATGCCTCGGCATTGTTAAGGCGCGTGCCCAGGTCCCTCATCGTCTCCGTGATCTCCCGGGACTGGTCGTCGATGGCATTCTTGCACATCACCCTGATCGAACCGCACCGGCGGGGCACGTCGAGGCAGCCCAGGTAGCTATCCGAGTGTATGGATAGCTCGATCTCCTGCAGGGCGGGCTCGATGGTTTTCAATGCCGATATCGGCAGGAGGGGTCGACAACGGTTGAGTTCCTTCCTCGCATCCTCAAGATGAGAGATGGCGTCATTTTTCGCTTCAGCCATAAGTTCCGTCAAATGTGCGTAGATGGTGTTCCTGTGAGGTGCCAGTTCCGGATCGACAAGAACGGTCACGAAGAGATCGGGGTCGCTCCTGACAAGCTTCACGAGCTTCTTCATGGCCCCCTTCTCATCCTTCTCCCCGAGCTTGAAAATGATCTCTTCGTATGCGGCCTCCCGGCACCCGCTATCGAGGCGGCCTATCTCGCCGAGCATGTGCCTGAACCTCATGGTGTCCCCCGACAGCTTGTACAGCCTTGCGAGAATGAGGGATGCGTAAATCTTATGCACATTCGTCCCCGCGGACTCCAGCGCCTTTTTGAAGTCCGAGATCGCCGCCAGAGTGTCCCCGAGCTCCATGTTGAGAAGTCCCGATACGCAGCAAGCCTTGTAGTCCCCGGGTCTCCTCTCGAGGGCAAGCTTCAGGAAGGACCGGGCCTTGTCATAATTGGAAACGCGCAGTGAGTCCTGTGCCAGCCAGGCGAAGCCTCCTTCGTTCTCTGTCACCGCCGAGCGGACAGAATCCCAGGAATCCGCACTGTTGTTCCAGAGGACCCGCAGAAAGCGAAGCTGATAGACCCATCGGATGTCAAAGAATGCCAGCGCCGCCAGTGCCTTCCCGTCCGGTGTGGCACCTGCGGGGTAAGGGGCGGCAATCACCTCCCTGTCTGCGGGCGATCTCTCGAGGGAGACGCCAAGCGCCTCGATCGTCTGCATGGGAAGATATCCGAGGTGCTGGATCGACCTGCCCGTGTCCGTCAGTTCCCGGGAGGGACACTGGCCGACCTTGTGGTGCGTGCTCCCGCAATAGAAGCAAGGGGCATGACCTCCCTGCGGAGACGGGGTGGCCGCCCCTTCGGCCCCGGGTGGCGGGGGTGCGGGAAGGACCGGTTCGGCGTCCAATACCCGGAAGAGTCTGCCCACCGCCTCAAAGGTTGCGGAGGGCCCGTCATCGGCCCCGTAACGGCTTCGCATATGCTGATGTACCTCTGCCGACACGTAGACGGAGCCATAGGGCAGGGGATCGAGTTCGGGACCGGGGCCGTTTGCCAGGATCTCCTCCTCATCCCGCGTGGAGGCTCCCGTTATGAAGATCTTGACGGGCAGGACGGCGTTGGAAGAAGTTTCACCCTGCGGGCGAGCCGCGAGAGAATCCTTTTCGACGCGGCGATGGCACCGGGCGCCGTCGCGTATGTGAAAACGGGCTTGTCGCCCTGGGAGGTGCTGATGCGGAGGCATTCGTCTTCGGGAGCACCACCCGTATCGGCTCGACACAGGTCGGCGGCGTCCACGACGCCCCGGATCTCCGGATGGAGAGGGTCGGGAATGAGGACCATGAGGACCCTTCTCGAGGGGGCGGGGACCTCCGCGAGTTCCCATATGACCTTGTATATGCTGAGGCCGTCAGGAACGTTCTTCATGTTCCAGAAATCGATGCGTTCGAATTGTATCAGGGGGTTCTGTCTCGTCGATTCATAGACCTCATGGGACACGAATATCTGGTCACCGCCCGCGAGGTTCGTCAGCTTTGCGGCAACGTTCACCACATCGCCGTAGATATCCTTCTCCTCCACTATCACCTTGCCGTGGTGCAGGCCGACCCTCACGTGGATCTCATCCTCGGGGCGGCTTTCCCGGTTGTGAAGAAGGAACCTCTGCTGCATCTTCATCGCGGCCTTGAGTGCCTCCAGGGGATCCGGAAAGTAGACGAGGACCGAGTCGCCCACTTCCTTTATGAGCGACCCCCCATATTCCTCGACGATGGACATGGCCATGTGATGGTGGGTCCTCAGCATCTCCCTGCCGCGAATGTCGCCATGGGTCTTGAAAAAGGTAGTGGAGCCCACGACATCGGTGAAGAGCACGGCGATATCGCGCATGGACGCATCAGGATAAGCTTCTATGAGGGATGTGAGGAAGTTCTGGACGGGTTTCTCTTTCGAGGCGGCATTCAGGCTCATGGCGTACTATAGATTATCGGCGGGGGAGGGTAAATCTTAACGGCGGATCGTCAGTCATCACCGGGATAGTCGGAATTATCCGGCCGGAAGGACCTGGATCTCTTCTTCTCTCCCGTGAGATGCTTGAAGTGAAGGACCTTCTCCCTGGCCCTTTTTGAGCGTTTCCTCTTCTGGCGGCGTATCTTTTCGCGCAGTTGCTGTTCCCTGCTCTCGTTGCCGAGGGCAAGGTTCTCGATCTTGTCCGCAAGGATGCGCCTTGCCAGGAACCGGTTCAGCGCCTGGGAACGCTCTTGCTGGCACTTGACCTCGATTCCCGAAGGCAGGTGCTTCAAGTAGACGCACGTCGAGGTCTTGTTCACGTTCTGTCCGCCGTGGCCCCGGGAGCGCACGAATTTCTCCACAATGTCCTTTTCTTCTATTCCCAGTTGCTCCATTCTCTCCCGAAGAGACCTTTCCTTCTCGGGGGTGACGGAGAATCGCGCTGATACCGTCATCGAAGAAGAACCTCCGTCAAAAAGATACACCATCGAACAGCCATTTCGAAACCCCAAAATATGCGGCTTCCGGGAGACGGCACCATTTTTCTCCGAAAGAAGTAATATCTCGCTGGTCCCCGGGGACCTGAATGACCTTTTGCAAGGAGTCGATGAATGAAAGGCATCGGAAAGTGCACTGTGCTCTCGATCGTCGTTTGTGCGGCGCTGTGCGGCTGCGGCAGGTACGCGGAGGTCGGACAGGCTGCGAAGGTTCAGCCAGCGGCGGATGCGCGCTACGGGAAGGAGTTGGAGGAGATAAGAAAGAGCTTGAGAGGTGACATCAGGATCAAGCTGCGCAAGGACGGAAAGGGTTCGTACTCCTGGGAGATAACAGGCAAGGACGCCCAGGAGATCATCAAAGCCGATGCCGTCCTGACGAGAAGGATCAATGCCGGGAAGCCCGAGTGAGACCCAGGGACAGCGCGTAGCTGACCGCCTCTTCATATTCAGCCGCAGAGGGTCTCCGTGATATCTCGGGGAACTCGCCGGCCCGGTGACAGGGGTAGTACTGGGCCATGATGTTGACGTAGGAATCGGGTGAGATCCCGGCGGCTATCTGTTTGAGGACCCTTCGCGTGTCCGCTGCGGCGCCGGGCATGACGAGATGCCGGATGAT
>MVQQ01000237.1 GCA_002067555.1 Syntrophorhabdus sp. PtaB.Bin184 | reverse complement strand
TGAGATCTGCCCCGCCGATGCTATCACTGTCGATGACACGGCAAAAGTTGACCCTGAACTGTGCACCGAATGCGGCGCCTGTACAGAAGAATGTCCCGTAGAAGCTATCACTTTGGAAGAATAACCCGGCTTACCTGACACGCAAATTATAAAAGGATGGGGTGTCACCACCCCATCCTTTTATCGTATTCCTTCCTTACGTTCTTCTCTCTTACAGACCCTTTACCACCACCTCTGAAAGGTCCATGGCCTTCATGGTCTCGATCTTCTCCTTGTCCTTGATGGCGTCTTCCATCATGATAAGGCAGTACGGGCACGCCGTTACGACGGTATTGGCCTCGATCGCTATTGCCTCGTCGATCCTCGCATGGTTGATCCTCTTGTGATGCTCTTCCATCCATATCCGGCCGCCGCCGCCGCCGCAGCAAAAGCTCTGGTTGTGGTTCCTGCGCATCTCCTCGTAGACGCCTTTGCTGACCTTGCCGAGCACGTTGCGGGGCTGATCGAAGATGCCGTTGACCCGACCGAGATAACATGGATCGTGGAGCGTCACCTTTCCTTCCAGGGCGGGATTCAGTTTGAGCTTCCCTTCGTTGATCAGTTTATTGATGAATTCCGCCTGATGGTAGACCTCGAAGTTGCCGCCGAGCTGCGCGTATTCCTTCTTGATCGTGGTGTAGCAGTGAGGACAGGTGGTTATTATCTTCTTGATGCCTATCTCGTTGAGGAGCTCCACGTTGCCCTGGGCCGTGCCGAGATACTGTTCCTCGTTGCCGCAGCGCCGCGAGGGATCACCGCAGCACATCTCGTCGGTGCCGAGGATGCCGAAATTGACACCCGCCTGATTGAGTATCGTGGCAAACGCTCTCGCGACTTTTCTGTTCCTGTCGTCAAGGGATGCAACACAGCCCACCCAGTAGAGGTATTCCACCTCCTGCTCCATGGCGTTCCTGATATCGAGGCCCTCGGTCCAACCCAGCCTCTCTTTCTTGCCCATTCCATAGGGGTTGTTGTTCTTCTGGAGGTTCTTGAAAAGAAGTTTCGTCTCCGACGTCGTCTTGCTCAGCGTAAGGGTGAGGTAGCGCCTCATCTCGATATTCTTGTCGAAGGTCGGGATGGACACCGGACAATTCACCTGACAGGCCATACAGGCGGTGCAGGACCACAGGGTCTCTTCCTGAATCGTGGTATCGATCATGCCGTCCTCGTTCTTCACGCCCGCACAGTGGCGCTCCCACTCGGCCTTGAGGTCCTGTATGAACTGCTTCGGAGAGAGCGGCTTGTCGGTGTTGTACGCGGGACAGAGATCCTGGCAGCGTCCGCAGCGGGTGCAGGCGTCGAGGTCAAAGATCTGCCTCCACGTAAAGCCCTCTATGCTGTTGACGCCAAACTCCTCGGCGTTCTCGAAATCTTCGATGGGTGCTATCGCGCCACGCGCTCCCTCGGGAACATCTTCGACGCCCCTGAACATCATGTTCAGCGAAGAGGTGATGATGTGGAGCAGCCTGGAATGAACGATGTAGGCGATGAGACCGAAGGAAATGACCATGTGGAAATACCAGAACACCTTGTGGGTCACTTCGATGGATTCCTTCGGCATGCCGGCAAAGATATAAGCCGTCACATAGCCTACAAAACTCCATTTCTCGTAGTCAGGCATCGAATGGGCGATCCTGACGCCTTCCGCCAGAAAACCCGTCACGAGAACGACAAGGATCCAGACCAGCACTATGGCGTCGTCCGGCTTGTTGTCGAGCCTCGACGGTTTCGTGACGTAGCGCCGGTACATGGCCATCAGTATACCGATAATGGCCATGAGGCCCGCCAGATCCAGGAAGAATGAGAAGATCAGGTAGAAACCGCCCTTCAGGAACTTCACCTTGAAGAGGAGATCCGTGAAGTCCGCCTGGATCGCGACGAGGGCCGTCCCGACAGAGAGTACGAGAAATCCCCAGAAGATGAAGAAATGCATCCATCCCGGGAAGGCTTCACGCAGAATGGACTTGTGGAAGATCCCGTTCGCGATGAAATATCCTATCCTCTCACCGAGCCTCTTCGTAAATTGTATTGGGGCCGGCTTTCCTATCTTCCACATGGCATAGCGCTTTTTCAATCCCATGATCAGAACAATGGCAACAATGACCAAGAAGGCATAACTGATATATTGACCAGCATGTCCCACGTTCCACATGATCTCTCGTCCGACATCGACCATAAACTCTGCCTCCTGAGGAATTTTTGTATATTATCGTTTCAAGAGGCCAGTAAAATCAACAAAAATGTGATTGATTTCACGAAGCCCCCGGGCTCTCCTCCCGAGACCTACCTCGCTCATGTGCGCAAGAACCCAGCCAATCCGCCATTTCGCGGTATACTGAAGGAAATTTTCCTTGACATTTTTTCACCCTCTTTGGTATTGTACACCCTATAACACCGAACAAAGGGGCTCTATGAGAAGACGGCTGATTTTCTGCGTACTCTGCATCGGCATCCTGTTCCTGGCAATCCCTCTGGTCGCGACCGCAGCCAAGGTAACACACAAGGTGAAACACGGCGACAGTCTTCATAATCTGGCAAAGAAGTACCATGTCTCCGTGAGCCATCTCAAAAGCATGAACGGGCTCCATTCAAACAAGCTCTCCCTTGGACAGACGATTGTCATCAAGAATAACGATGAGAACCCCGTCGCCAGAGAGACCCGCAAGGCGTCGTCTTCGAAAGCGATAAGGGCTCACGTGAGGCAGGAAGAACCGGCGGAACCCGTCATCTCCGAAAGCGATGACGAGTTTGTGGAATACAGGGTCAAGCGGGGGGACACGCTCGACAGGATAGCCAGCAAGTTCAACGTCGAAAAAGATGAACTCATCGCGACAAACAACCTCACGTCGAGAAAGAACAGAAGACTCTCTCCCGGCAGAACCATCCTCATTCCAAAGGTGATGGAAGACGATGGCGACGATGGCGACACCATCATGTCGTTCAAGAGCGTCCCGGTGAGGCCTTGGAAGAACAGTGAAGAGAAATACATGCTCGTGAAGGTGGCGAAGAGTTTTATGGGCGCACCATACAAATACGGCGGGAACACGCTGCGCGGCCTTGATTGCTCGGCCTATGTGAAGAAGATATACGAGATATTTGATGTGGAACTGCCGAGAAGTGCCCGCGAACAATACATGGTCGGGAACAGGATCGCCCGTGAGGAACTGGCCGTTGGCGACCTTGTATTCTTCAAGACGCGGCGCTATGCCAAGTATCCCACCCATGTGGGCATCTTCATAGGCGACGGCAATTTCATTCACGCCTCTTCGGGGAAAAACCGTCTCGGCGTGAAAATAGATACCCTCACTTCAGGTTACTACTCCGGGGCCTACATCGGCGCGACGCGCATCAAGGGAAATGTGGATGCGGCAAGCAGCCGGGGCCCTGAAGCAACACAGCCCGTGGAGAAACCCAGCAACAACTCCTGATATCCTGTGTGAGAAAAGAACATTTTCTCGTAGGCCTTTCGATAGTCCTCTATCTGTTCGGTCATCTGGCGCTCATACGGAGGCTTGAACCGGCCATCGGTTTCTTCTATGTCACCTCGTGGTGGTCGTACATAATCCTTCTCGATTCGCTCGTGTCCTTGAGATCGGGAAGATTTCTCTTCCTCGATCGTTTCCTCCCGGCCGTGATAATCGTTTCCTGTGGTTACTGGTGTGCCTTCGAGCTTGTCAACCTGCGTATCGGGAACTGGTTCTACATCAACGTCCCCCATGCTATTCCACTACGATATGCCGGATATGTCCTTGCCTACGGCACCGTCATCCCGGCTATCGGTCTCACGGCGTCCATCATATCCCCGTTTCTCGGCCGTGTCGGGGTGCGGCCCGTCACGGTCTCCCGCAATTATCCGGTCCAGGCTGTGTCCTGCGGCATCGCCCTCTTTCTGCTCACCCTCATTTTTCCCGGGTACCTCTTCGGCCTTGCCTGGGTATTTGCCATCCCACTTATCGACGGGATCAATTACCGCGTGGGACACCGGTCCTTCATGGGCGACCTCGAGCGCGGGGAGGTCGGCCGTCTTCTCGGCGCTCTGGCCTCGGGACTCGTGTGCGGCCTCCTGTGGGAGACGTGGAATTCCCTCTCACCTGTCAAATGGGTCTATACGGTGCCCTTCTTCGAGGGGATGAAGGTCTTCGAGATGCCACTTCCCGGATATATCGGCTTCCCTGTCTTCGGCGTCGAGACAATTGCATTCATCGATCTCCTCCAAGGCCTTCGGCGTAAGAGAGCCGCGTTTGTCCTGACCATCTGCACCGCTCTTCTCACTGCCGCCCTCTCCTTCGTTCTCATTGACGCTTACACCGTGTTCTCCCGTACCACCCCCGTGGAGCAGCTTTCCTTTCTCAGCCGACAGAGCAAGGAAGCCCTCATGGTCTCGGGCGCAAGAACGAACCTGACCGTCGACACGACGCTGCTCGCCCCCGGCGAAGCCCAAAGAATGAGACTCGTCAATCTCAAGGGCCTTGGCTACCAGAACTACCTCAAGCTGCAGAACCACGGCATCACGAGCGTACACGAGCTCGCCAGGCTCGACGAAGCCGCGCTGTCCCGTATGCTCGGTGAGAAGAACCCCCTGAGGATACACATCTACCAGACAGCAGCGCGGGCACATTGAGTGTTGACATACCCGTCGTATCTGTGGTGAAATAGCACCCAGAAATGGCAAGAAAAAAAGAGAAAGAGCTCATCCACAAGCCTGACATGCTTGTCACGGTCTTCGAATCGGTTTCTCTGTACATCAGGGAGAACACAAAGCAGTGCCTCTACGGGCTCGCTGCGCTTCTCATCATAGTCGCCGCCGTCGCCGCGTACATCGTCTACTCGAACCACCAGGCCGGGAAGGTCCAGTATCAATTGACGCTGGGCATAACGGCATGGGAGACATACGAACAGACAAGGGCTGCAGGGGAAATGGACAAGGCGGAAGGCATCTTCCAGAAGATCGCCTCGGGCGCGAGCGGCAAACCCCGCTACATCTCAAAGCTATACCTGGCGAACATCAACCTCGCCCGGGGCAAACAGGATGAAGCCCTCAAACTCTACCAGGACGTCTCCAAGAACTCATCGAGCAAGACCCTTACCTACCTCGCCGACAGGGCGATCAAAAGCCTCGAAAAAAAGTAAAGAACCGTCTCAAGTTTCAGGTTTCACGCAAAAAAACAGTTGCGCGTTTCGATTCAAAGGCCACGGTCTCGCCCGAACCACGGCCCACGCCGTGGCCGAACTGGGCCTTTTCCCTTGAGACCTGAGACCTGAGACTTGCGACCTGGAACGGCCTTTAAGAATAAAGCGCCTTGACCGGTTCGTACTTGGTCCCCTCCATGGCCGGATAGATGCCCGCCAGGACACCGATGACCATGCTGATGCAGAGGGCCAGGGGAATGTTCATGGAGAAGACCATGGGGAAACCCCCGATGACATCGACGATCACTGTTATGAGAAGCCCCGCGAGAATACCTCCGATGCCGCCCACGAGGGCGACGATGACCGATTCCGAAAGGAACTGCATTATAATGTCCCTCTTTTTGGATCCCACGACCCGCCTGATGCCGATCTCCATCTTTCTCTCCGATATGGAAAGGAGCATGATGGCGAAGATTCCCAGGCCGCCGATGAGGAAGGAGACCGTCGAGGCAATGACGGTCAGGACCGAAACGAGTCGTATGCCCTCTTCCTGGGTCCTCAATACGTCTTCCATGGTGAAAACGGTAAAGTCATCCTTCTGCTCCGGTTTCATGTCGTGGGCCTTTCGGATGAGACCCCTCAGGGCCGCCTTCATGCCGGAAAGGGGATAACCGTCCTCTACCTGCACATACATTCCCTTTATGTAGTCCACGTTGCTGTAACGGCGCATGAAAGCGTTGAGAGGAATATAGACCTGGAGGTCCTGGTCCTGGCCCGCGAAGTCCGTCCCCTTTTCCGTCATGACCCCTACGATCTCCGTGGGAACGCGAAAGACCAGGATGTTCTTCCCGATGGGATCCTCGCCCGAGAACAGGCTCTCAACAACCTTGTACCCGACAACA
>MVQQ01000236.1 GCA_002067555.1 Syntrophorhabdus sp. PtaB.Bin184 | reverse complement strand
GAAGACAAGCTTCCCGGCATACAGCGGGTCTCCTTTAAGATAGTCGATAAAGTAGAAGGGAATGTACGTCATGAGCCCGATCTGGGTCCAGGAGCGCATGACGACAATGAGGATAACCATGCCCAGCGCGACGTATTCCACCGAGGACGTCTTCGGGGCCTCCTTCTTTGCCGCCTCCCCGTGGACGGCCACGGGCACCATTATGGTTCTCCGGTATGCCACGATGACCGCGGCGCACAGAAGCGAGGGTACAACGATGACGGGCAACCAGGAAAACCCGTAAAGTTCAATGATATACATGGACAGGATAGGGCCCAGCGAAAAACCGATGTTCCCACCCACGGAGAATACGGACATCCCCGTCGCCGGCCTGTCACCCGTGAAAAAATGGGCCGTCTTGTAACCCTCGGGATGATAGGATGCCACCCCCAGGCCGCTTATTATGACAAGGCCCAGGATGAGGAGGAAATAGGGAGAAAAGGGCAGCACCGAGAACCCGACGCCGGCGGCGACAAGCCCCAGGGGCAAAAGGTAGGCCATGGCCTTTTTGTCCGACACATACCCGAAAACAGGCTGCAGGATTGAGGACGTGAAGTTCGACGCCATGAGTATCATGCCCGTCATCGCATAGGTAAGGTCAAGCTTTTCCTTCAGGAACGGCAGGATGGCGGGAAGCGCCCCCTGATAGATATCGACCACGAGGTGACCGAGAGAGAGGATGAGGAGCACCCGGAGGTCAAATTTTCTCATTTTCCACGATGTCCCTGAAGGTCATGAGGGTCCTGCACGTGGCGCCCCATATCCTGTCGCCGTTGTAGTGGAAGGAGATCCACTCTCCTGACCGGCGTTGCGGTGCGAACTGGTCACCCTTGAGAATGCTGTAAGGAAGGAAGATGAGATAGGCCACCTCCCGGGGGTTGGTCGAGAACTCGTAGGGGTAAGGCATCACCCCGACAAAAGGAGAGATGACGAATCCGGAATACGTCCATGAATCGTCCAGTCTGCCGATGACCTCGACGTCATCGAACCTGACGCCAATCTCTTCCTCGGCCTCTCTGAAAGCCGTGTGCTCAAGGTCTCTGTCCGTCGGCTCGAACATGCCTCCCGGGAAGGAAACCTCTCCCTTGTGGTGCCGCACGGTGTCGGTGCGTTTGGTGAGCACGCAATGGACGTCTCCGTCGCGCTCAAAAAGGAGGAGCACCGTGGCGGCCCTCAGCGAAGGATCGCATGGTATCTGTCTCGGTCTATGCGTCAGGAGACGGCCCCTGATGGTCTCAAGCATCGCCTATTGTAACGTGAAGATGCATGTAAAAGCAACGATGCAACTGCAGCCGGCCTTCGTCCTGCGCACCTCTCGACGGCGCAGACCGCGCAACCACGACACCTTCTGCCGGTCATCCCATGTCAGTATTCTGACATCAGTTCCGGCGATCGGGGTCGACGTTGAAGAGGAACATGATCCGTTTCCAGATGAGCAGCCTTTCCATGTCCATGACGACCTGGGGTGCCGCGGACCTCTCCATCTCGCCGTATCTCTCGCAGCTTTTGGCAAGAAGGTGAAAGCATTCCCGGATGGATTCGTTGATGTTCCCACGGGTCTTCTGTGTTCCTGACATCCTGTCAATTCGAGCTTTCATGCCTGAGATTTCTGCAAGCTCTGTGCCAGACTACTTCCACAAAAACTATTTTACTCCGCGCCGTGTTTTGTGTAAGAATGAATGAAAGCAGCCAGGACTACGGACACAACAACCCATGGGGCGTGTCTTCGGAGGGTTTGTGCGATGAAAAAACAGAAGGTGGGAACCCCGGATCTGCGGGACAAACTCGTGACCGACACCGTCAAGAAGGTGATGGCCCTTCTCAAAAACAAGGGGCAGGAACCTGACAAAACCACGGTAGAACGAACGACAATCGAGGCCATAGATGATTTCGTCGCCCAGTGGTACGAGGTTTCCCTTGAGGCCATCGAGCTCAAGGACGGCGAGGCCGATTTCGTTACCGATGACGACCTTGACGACCCTGAACTGATTCACGAGGCAAAGCTCCGGGTCATAAAGGAACTCTACGAAGAACCCCCCGAAGACTTTTACGAGACCATCGCTCAGAGCGCCATGGCCTCTCACTGACCATTGTTGTCCCTCTTTTCCCGGCCTTCCTCTCCGTTGCCCTTCTTCTTCTCCATCATCTCTGAGATCTCCGTGAGGCGCTTTTCCACGAGGTGGTTCAGCGTGCCCTCGGGATAGGTCCCGTCGGTCCCTGGTTCACCTGCCGGCATGCCCGTCAGGATCTCGAGGCCTTCCTCCATGCGGTCAATGGTGTAGACGTTGAAAAGCCCCTTCTGCACCGCCTCTATCACATCGTCGCTGAGCACCAGGTTCCGTGCGTTGCGTTTCGGGATTATCACGCCCTGCGATCCGTCGAGACCGCGCATCCTGCAGAGATGGAAAAAACCCTCTATCTTCTGGTTCACCCCGCCTATGGGCTGAACGTCTCCATTCTGGTCCATGGAGCCTGTCACGGCAAAGGACTGCTTCAGGGGAACGCCGCTGATGGAGGACAACAGTGCGTAGAGCTCGGCGCAGGTAGCGCTGTCACCTTCGACCATCTCGTAGAGCTGCTCGAAGGTGATGGACGCGGAGAGGCTTATGGGCTTGTTGACGGCGTACTTCCCTCCGAGATAGCTCGTGATGATGAGGATGGCCTTCTCGTGGATCTTACCGCTCATCTTCGTCTCCCGCTCGAGGTTGACGACTCCTGCCCTGCCCATGTAGGTCTTCGCGGTGATACGGGACGGTTTACCGAAGGCATAGTCGCCGATGTCAAGGACAGCGAGACCGTTCACCTGTCCCACCTTCTCCCCCGCAGTGTTCACGATGAGGGTGTCCTCGAGCATCATCTCCTGCAACCTTTCCTCGATACGGTTCACCCTGTAGATCTTCTCCTTGACGGCCCTCGTGACGTGGGCGGCGCTCACCCTCTCGACACCCTCCTTCTTTGCCCAGTAATGGGACTCCCGAATGAGGTCGGCAATATCGCCGAACCGCGTCGAGAGCTTGTCCTGGTGGTCGGCGAAACGCGAGCCCATCTCCACGAGCCGTGCCACGGCCGTTCTGTCGAAGGGAAGAAGATTCTCATCCTTCTGGCACTGGGCGACATAGAGAGCGTACTTGTCCGTGTTCTCCCGGTTCCTCTCCATTCGGCTGTCGAAATCGGCCTTCACCTTGAAAAGCTCCCGGGAGTCCTCGTCGTAGGCATGGAGTATATAGTAAAGGTAGGGGTTGCCCGTGAGGACAACCTTCACATCGAGGGGGATGGCCTCGGGCTTCAAGCCTGCCGTGCTGATGAGGCGGTATTGCTCCAGCACGTCCTCGATGCGGATCTCCCCGTTCTTGAGGGCCCGTTTCAATGCCTCGTAAGAGAAGGCGTTCCTCAGGAGCTCCAGGGCATCGATGACGAGATAGCCCCCGTTCGCCTTGTGTAGTGAGCCGGCCTTTATCATCGTGAAATCCGTCGTCGCCATGCCGTACTGCACCTTGTACTCCATCCTGCCGAAGAGGTTGAGGTAGGTCGGGTTGCTCTCGTACACCACGGGGGCGCCTTTGCTCTCCCCATTGTTGACGATAACGTTCACGGCATACCTGGTAAAAGAGGTTTCCGCCTTCGGGATCTTGAGGAAAGGCAGGGGCGAAGGGGTCTCCTCGGAGGCCTTGAAATCGTCGAGATGCGTTAGTATGTCTTCTTTCACATCTTCGAGGTACCTCACCACCTTCTCCTGCTCCCCGTATTTCTTCTGGACGGCATCGATCATGGGGCCGACGATATCGAGGGCAACCATCCTGTCAAGACGCATCACCATCTCGCCGACGATCTTCTCCGCCTCCCGGAGGATACGAACCACGTCATTCAGCTTCTCCTGGAAAAGACGTCCCGTATCTTCCAGCTTCTTCCTCGCCTTGGCGTCGAGGGCTTCGAACTCCTCCTTAGACATGAGTTCCCCGTTCTCCTTGACGGGAACGAGCAGAACTCCCGTCGGCCCCCGCTTCACTGTAAAACCCCTCTCTTTCGCCTCGGTATCGAGACGGGCGAGATACTCCTGCTGCTTCTGCTGGAACTCGTCGACGATCTTACTCTTCTGCGTCTCGTATTCCTTCGATTCAAAGGCCTTCGGTATCTCGACCCTGAGAATCTTGATCATCTCCTCGAGTTCCTTCTGGAACACGGCACCCTTGCCCGGCCCGAAGGAAAGGGCTATGGAACTGTCGGGATCCTTGAAGTTATGGACATAACACCAGTCGGCGGGGGCCTCTTCGTTGGCCGCCTTCTGCCTGAGCATATACATCACCGTGGACATCTTCCCCGTACCGCTCTCGCCAATAGCAAAAATGTTGAAACCGGTGCTGTCCATGTTGAGGCCGAAGTCGAGCGACCTCAAAGCCTTCTCCTGACCAATCGTCATCGGCAATTCTACGACGGAATCGGCCCCGGCAAAGGAAAAGGAATCAGGATGACACTTCCTGTAAAGTTCATCGGGCTTCAACTTTGTGATCACGCTCTGCCTCCTGATCGTGTAGTATCAACCAAGGTTCCGGTTCTGAAGCGTTACATAAAAAATAACACCTAACAGCGAATAATCAACCCCGAACCAAAAAACGGTCTCAGGTCTCAAGCCTCAAGCAAAAAAACGATGTGGTGTGTTTGCCTGAAACCTGAAACACGAAACCCGGAACGGTCTTCTCCTCCTGAAACCTGGAACCTGGAACCTGAAACCGTCTTTTATCTCATCCAGCTTCCGCCGGTGACGCACAGCGTCTGACCCGTCATGTACTCTCCCTCGTCGGAGGCAAGGAAGAGCGCGGCGTTCGCCACGTCTTCCGGGGTCCCCTTGCGGGGGTATGGTATCTCTTCGAACATCCTGTCGATTTCGTCCTGGGGATAGATGTGCGGGATGAACTCGTTGAAGATGAAACTGGGCGCGATGGTATTCGCCGTGATACGGTGCGGGGCGACCTCCATGGCAAGGCATCGAGTGAAGGCCATGACACCCGCCTTCGCTGCCGCGTAATGGGCGTGACCGCCCGCAAGCCCCCGGAAACCCGCGACGGAGGTCACGCTTATGATGCGGCCGCTATTCTGCCCGATCATCGCGGGAACGACGGCCCTGCAGCAGTAGAATGTACCCGTGAGGGTCGTTCCCAGCACCAGGTTCCAGACCTCATCCGTGATATCCACGACCCGGGTGGGACGGTTCGTTCCGGCGTTGTTGAAGAGTATGTCCACACGGCCGAAGGCCGCGAGCGTCGCCTCCACAACACGGCTCACATCGGCGACGCTCGTCACGTCGCATGCGAGGCCCAGCGTTCTTGCCCCGTATTCACCGGCTATCTCAGCCGCCACGGTCCTTGCCCGGTCCCCGTGAATATCGGTAACAACAACCGCGGCGCCCTCCCGCGCCATCGCCCGGGCCGTCGCCTGTCCGATCCCGGCGCCGGCGGCTGCTGTGAGCAGAGCAACTTTGTCCTTGAGTCTCATGGTCCCTGTTCTCCTTGAACCTACATGATACATAATCCGCAGGACAAGGCTCAAGGAAATAAAGAGGGTCTCAAGTCCCAGGTCCCAGGTTGGAAAAAAACTCCGTCATTGATTATATTTACCTGACGTATGTGATATGGTATGGATGTTCACTTCGAAATGTCCAGGAGAACCGTGTGCCGAAGAAGAAACGTCGGGTGCGCAATATCGTCCTTCTTGCGTCAGTGTCCTTTGTCATCTCTCTCGCGCTTTTTCTCTTTGATGTCCTTGCCACCTACGAGAACCGGTCCTTTGACCTCTTCTCCCGGTATCTGAATCCTGAGCGTGCGTCGGACCGCATCGTCATCATTGAGATCGATCAACAATCGATTGACGCGCTGAGCGCCGAGAGCATCACCTGGCCATGGCCCCGGCAGGTCTACGCGCCCATCATCGAGTTCGCCTCCCTGGCCGACGCCTTCCTCGTGGATATCCTCTTCACCGAGCCCTCCTCCTACGGGCAGGAGGACGACATGGTGCTCGGCGACGCCATCGCGAAAGCGGCCAATGTCTACCTGCCCTTCTTCCTGTCGGTGAACGAAAAGACTGCGGCTCCGGACGATATCGCGTACCTCAAGCGTTTTGCCGTTACCGGAGGTCCGCCGACGGGACCCCGCTACCGTTCCGCCGTAGCGCCCGTCGACGCGATACGCCGTGGTGTGAAGGGTTCGGGGAACGTCGCCATCAATCCCGACGGCGACGGAGTGTACCGCAGGGTACCTCTGGTATTCACCCTCGGCGAGATGACACTCCCCAACCTCACCTTCTCCTGGTTCACGGGCCGGGGGGCTGCGAAAATGGATTCCCGCGGAATCCTTTTGAACGGGAAACCCCTGCCTCTGACGGAGGGAAAACTTCTCCTCCGTTTCCCCCGTGGCGGGAAGCCCTTCACCGTCATCCCCGCCATCGATGTGCTGAGCGCGTGCCGCGGCCCCGCCCCATCGCAGCGCACGAATCTTTCCCGGGATTTCTTCAAAGGAAAGGTCGTCTTTCTGGGGATGACGGCACCGGGCCTTTTGGACCTGAAATCGACGCCGACGATGCCGGTTTCCACGGGTGTGCACGTCAACGCAACACTTTTTGAGAACCTCGACCGGGGCACCTTCATGCACCCTGTCCCGGCGTCTATTGTGGCTCTCCTCATGCTTGTTGTCTGCGTCTTCATCGCGGCCTTCGTGCTCACCTTTCACACCATAGCGAAGAACCTTTCCGCCTTCGCTGCTGGCCTCGTCCTCATCCTCGCCGTGGCGGCGGTCCTTTTCTCCACCCGGTACTACGTCCCGACGACCTATCTCCTGATGGCCCTCCTCATGAGCTTCATCCTTTCCGCCATCTTCAGCTACGCCCTGGAGGGACGGGAAAGACAGTTCATCAAGAGAACCTTTTCGCAGTACATGGACAAGACCATCGTTGAACATGTCCTCCAGAACCCGGACATCGTCAGGCCCGGCGGCAAGAAGGCGAGGGTCACCGTGCTCTTCGCCGACATCGCCGGGTTCACCACCATTTCGGAGAGGAATACGCCGGAAGACACGGCGCTCATGCTCCACCGTGTCCTCAACGAACTCACCGAGGTCGTCATCGAAGAAAAGGGGGTGGTGGACAAGTACATCGGGGACTGTATCATGGCATTCTGGGGCTCGCCTCTCGAAACACCGAAGGACGAGATCAACGCCTGCCGGTGCTCGCTGAAATTCATCGAGGCCATCGGCGGGATAAACGGGATATTCGACCAGGAGGGCATCCCCCCCGTCGCCATACGGGTGGGTCTTCACACGGGGGACGCCATCGCGGGAAACATGGGAAGCGTCCGGCTTTTCGACTTCACCGTCGTTGGTGACACCGTGAACCTGGCGTCACGCCTCGAATCGGTGAACAAGGTCTTCGGCACGAGCATCATTGCCAGTGAGCACACTCTCAAGAAGACCTATGACCTCTTCCTGTCGCGCAGCCTGGGACCCATCGAGGTGAAGGGGAAATCGGAGCCCGTCGTCATCCACGAGGTCCTCTGTGAAGCAGTCGACGCCCCCGGCGCACTTACAAGAAAAGTCCACCTCTACAACGAGGCCTTCCGGGCCTACGGGGAGCAGAGGTTCGCCGAGGCTCTGGAACTCTTCGATGCCCTTCTCAAGGAATTCCCCCACGATGGGCCGAGCAAATTCTACAGGAGACGGGCCGAATCCCTGGCAGGGAATTTTTCTTTGACAAAAGACTGGGATATTATTAAAATGACCGAAAAATGATGAAAAAGGCCATATTCCTGTCATTGATCATTGTCTTTACGGCAGCCGCCGCGCTGGCTGACACGGTCACGGTCATCACGAAAGAGAACGCGATCCGCGAGTATGCAAAGTTCTTCGCTCCCGTCAAGGCAACCGTGCGCTATAACGACAGACTGGAGGCCCTCTCCATGGAAGGCGACTGGTACAAGGTAAAGTACGGCCCGTCCATCGGCTACATCCACAGGACCGCCGTCGAGAAAAGGGCCGTCGCCCAGCCGGCCTCCTATGCACGAAAGGGCTCTTCGGTCAGCCAGAGCGAGGCCGCCCTCGCCGGGAAGGGATTCAACCCGCAGGTCGAGGCGTCGTACAAGAGACAGCATCCGGAGATGAAATACGGTCTCGTCGACAGCGTGGAGCACTACCCTGTCCCCGAACGGGACATCGCGCAGTTCATCGTAGCCGGGGGGTTGAGACAGCCATGACAAAGAAATGCCTCGCGCTCCTGTGTGCCCCCCTTCTCCTTGCAGCACTTGTCTCCTGTGACACCAGCAGCTTCGGCAACATCTCACAGCACATCGGAACGGCTATGACCGTGGTGGATCAAACGTCCAGGGCCTCCCGTCCCATCACCGACGAAGAGGAATACTATGTCGGCCGCGCTGTGGCCGCAAAGATACTCGGGTCCTATCAATTGACAACGAACGCGCAGCTCACGCGCTACGTCAATCTCATCGGAAGGACCGTCGCCCTCAACTCCGACAAGCCCTTCACCTACGGCGGATACCACTTCGCCATCCTGGAAACGAACGAGATAAACGCCTTTGCCGCCCCCGGCGGGACGATCTTCATCACGAGCGGCATGATACGGACGACGGCAAGTGAGGATGAACTGGCCGCGGTCCTCGCTCACGAGGTCGCTCACATATGCAAGCGCGACGGTATAGCCGCCATCAAGAGCGCTCGCTGGACCGAGGCGCTCACCGTCATCGGCGCCACGGCGGCGCGCAACTACACCTCCGGTGAGGTCTCCCAGCTCGTCAGCCTCTTCGAGGGCAGCATCGACGACGTCTTCAAGACCCTCGTTGTCAATGGTTACGGCCGGTCACAGGAATATGCGGCAGATGAATCCGCCGCGCAGACCCTCGCGAAATGCGGGTACGACCCCCGTGCCCTCCTGTCCTTCCTCAAACGGCTCGAGCAAAGGTCCGGATCATCCGGGGGCGGGATCATGGCGACGCACCCCGCCACCGGCGACAGGATAGAGAACGTGTCCGGCAAGATACCCTCGACCGCACCGATCCATCCCCGGGCCATTGAGGCCCGCGCCGCAAGATACGGCGCCGCCGTCCGTTAAAGACCGCGGCACCTTTGACCACAAGTAAAAAAGCATAACCGGTGACGAAAAGAGGTGTTCCGTGAAGTATTTCATGATCATTGTCCTCTTGCTGGCACCACTCTCAGTCTTTGGAGCGCGGGCGCAGTGCCCGCGGTACAGCGTAACCTTGACGGGCACCACGGTGAACATGGGAGTCACCTACACGGAACGGCTCGAGGCCCACAAGGTCGGTGGCGGCGCGGGATACAATGGCAGGTGGAAGGTCAATCTTTTTGAGCAGATCATCACCTATCCATGGGACCTGGGCGTCGCACTGACCACCAAC
>MVQQ01000235.1 GCA_002067555.1 Syntrophorhabdus sp. PtaB.Bin184 | reverse complement strand
TTTCGCCCTGAAATCGCGGGCAAGCATGGAGCACCTGTTCATCCTCATCACCATGGGTGACATGCTCGGGGTGCCTATCTTGCCGCCGTACTATTCGCTGAGGCTCCTGCCCTACGTTGTCCCCCAGATATCCACCTGGAAGCGCAGGATGCTCCGGGAGAAGGACCTGACGGACGCCCTGGCATGAGGCCGCGGCGGCGGATGGCATTACACGCGAGCCTGTGTCTGATGAAGGCTTGAAGGATCCAGCACAACTTAAAACAAGGGGGTGGTTCCCATTTCACTGGCAAAAATATTCGAACAGTATCCGGACAGGCATTACATCATGTTCGGCGGCAAGGGAGGCCTGGGCAAGACCACGTTTTCCGCAGCCGCGGCATACTACCTCGCGAAACAGGGGAAGAAGGTGCTCGTCTTTTCCGTCGATCCCCAGGCATCCTTGAGCGATATCTTCAAAAAGGATATCTTTGGAAAAGGACCGACGGAGATCATGCCCAACCTCTACGCGCAGGAGATCGACGCGGACCACCGCGTCAAGGAATACCAGCAGGAGATCCGCCAGAAGATCCTCGACATGTACGGCATGGACAAGATACCCGAGGAGATCGAGAGCTACATCCAGGCCGCGGCTGCCGAGCCGGCCATGGAGGAGAGCGCCATCTTCGATGAGGTCGTCGACATCGTCGTCAAGGGCGGCTACGATTACTATATCTACGATCTCGTGCCCCTCGGCCACGCCCTCTACTATCTCAGCATGGCCTCCGTCTACGACGCCTGGATAGGGAAGATCACCGGTCTTCGCCAGCAGATGCGCGAGTACGACCAGGTGGCCGCGACGATACGCAGGGACAAGGACCTCGACGAGGACGCCATCCTCAATGAACTCCTCTACATCAAGGACCGCATCAACAAGTCATCGAGCATCCTGACGGACAAGCAGAAGACGGCGTTCTTCTTTGTCCTCACCCCCGAGGAGATGATCATCAACGACACCCTCAAGGCCGCCGACCTTTTCGCGAAGTTCGACGTCCCTTTAAGCGGCTACATCGTTAACAGGGTCCTCCCCGCCGAGCTGAAAGGGCAGAACATCCCCGACTATCTCAAACATCGCATCGAGATGCAGGACCATTACCTGAAGGTGATCGACGAGGTCTTCAAGGACCAGATACACGCCTGGGTCCCCGAGATGGAACGGGACGTCACCGGTCTCGAGATGATCGAGAAACTGTCAAACACCATGTTTGGTTAAGGGAGGGATTCTTCAATGGGCCAGATAACGACAAGTATGACCAAGTTCATGCAGGACCATCCCGATCTGAAATACATCTTCTTCGGCGGCAAGGGCGGCGTCGGCAAGACGGTGATGGCCGGGACCGCCGCGCTCTGGGCGGCAAAACAGGGAAAGAAGACCCTGCTGGCATCGACCAACCCCGTCCATAGCCTGTCGAACCTCCTCGGGCAGGACGTCTTCGGCAAAACGGCCGTCGTCTGCGACGAGGCCCTCTGTCACGCCTTCGAGATAGACACGAAGGACACCATAGAGAGGTCCAAGCAGGAGATCAGGGAGAAGATAAACTGGTTTCTCAAGTTCGCAGACATCACGACCAAGGCCGATGAGTTCGTCGAATCGGCCACAATGAACCCCGCCTTCGAGGAATCGGCCATGTTCGAGAACATGACGGACATCATGTTCAAGGATGAATACGATTTTTACGTCTTCGACACGGCCCCGACGGCCAACGCCCGCCGGCTGCTCGGCATGTCGAAGGTCTACTCGCTCTGGGTCGACAAGATGCTCAAGAGCAGGGAGGAAGCCAAGTCGCTCCGGGAGATGCTTTCCTTCTCCAAGAAGGAAGAGCAGGACCCCCTCATGGAGTACCTTCTGAGCTTCAAGGACAGGATGGCGCGGGCCCAGTCGCTGCTCACGGACAACGCCCTGACGGCGTTCTTCTTCGTGACATTGCCCGAAAGCCTCCCCATCGCCGTCATCACCCGGTTCATAAACTGGTTCCTCGAGTTCGGCATCCCCGTCGGCGGCGTCGTCGTCAATGGCATCATCCAGAAAGAACAGGTGGGCGCCGACGCGGCGGAGTTCGTCCACCATCGCGTCAAGATGCAGGACGAGCACATGGAAGAGATATGGAACATCTTCGGCGACGGGGTGAGGGCGACCATACCCCTGCTGGAGACCGAGGTGAAGGGCGGCCCCATGCTGAGCAGAATGATAGGCCACCTCTTCACGTAAAAAAAGACCGTTCCAGGTATCAGGTTCCAGGTATCAAGCCAAAGACCTTGGAATGTTCAACTGTCTTTAAGCCTGAAACGTGAAACCTTGCTGGAACGTGGAACCATCTTTAACTCACCCTGAAGCTGCTCATCAGGCTCTGCAGTCTGTCGGACAGACCAAGCAGGCTCGATGCCGAAACTGCCGTCACCTCTGAGCTTGCCGAGGTCTCGTTCGTTACCGCGGCTATCTGAACGATTTCACGATTGATCTCTTCCGACGCGGCGGACATCTGTTCCGTCGCGGAGGCTATCTGTGTGACCATACTCTGGAGACCTTCAGCACTGCTCACAATATCGCCGAGCGACCCGCCGGTCTGCGACACGAGTTCCACGCCGGCCCCAACCTTCACACCGGCCTCTTCCATGGCCCTCGTCGCGTTCTCGACCTCCGCGCGCATTCCGTCGATCGTCTGGCCGATCTCCAGGGTGGCGTCGGCCGTCTTTTCGGCAAGCTTCTTCACCTCTTCGGCGACGACGGCAAATCCTCTGCCAACCTCTCCCGCCCGGGCGGCCTCGATGGCGGCGTTGAGGGCCAGAAGGTTCGTCTGGTCGGCGATCTCGTTGATCAAACCAACGATCTCACCGATCTGTTCGGAGCGTCTTCCCAACGATTCCACCATCTGCCCCGATCTTCTGACCACCTCGGCGATGCTCTTGACCTCCTCAATGGACCGGCTCACCACGTCGGCCCCGCTCCTGGCGATACTGACGGCCGTGCTCGCCGACGCGGCTATGTCGCTTGTGTTTCTCGCAATGTCGACGATGGTCTGCGCCATTTCCTCCGCCGATGAGGCAACCTGTGAGGACTTTGCCGCCTGCTGCGAAGAACCGTTGCGCATCTGGCCGGCATGGATGCTGAGCTGGCGGCTTTCACCTGTCATCTTGTCCGCCGCCTCCTTGACCTCGTGGACAATGGCACGCCAGCGGAGGACCATATTCTGCATCTCCTCCAGCAGCCGGGCCGTCTCGTTGTCGCCGCGCACGCTTATGTCCACCGCCAGATTGCCTTCCGACAGCCGTCGCGCCGCTTCGACACACTCGCCGAGGGGCACCGTGAGTTTCCTGCGCATGTAGAAGAAAGACATGACGCTCACGGCAGCGATGAGTGTGACGGCAATGGCAGCCACAAAGAGCACAATACGGTTGAATGCCGCGAGAAAATCACTTTGCGGCATTCCCATGTAGAGAACGCCGAGGCAGGTTAGCGCCGTGATGATCACGGAGACGGTGATGACGCCGGAGATGAAAAGCATGAATTTGGTTCCGATCTTGAGACTTTTGATCATGGTTCACCCTTTCCAGGTTATTGATGGTTCGCTGAATGGCTCGTAAGGTGCGGTATCTAAGTTGGTTTATCGTGACAATTACCTCAAACTTTAGACCATTCCCGAATATCCCCCCCCATCGGGGAACGCATTGCGGCCCCTCCACTTGCGCTTTACAATTGCCTGCGCCGCTGGTACAATCGGGAAAACTTCGGAGGAGGTACAGTATGCGCTGCGACAGGTGCGGTAACGAAAGCCCTGAGGGATCACGGTTCTGCATAAAATGCGGAAGGGAGTTCGGGGCCTCCGGCTCGGGGATAACAGTCTGTCCCCACTGCGGAGTCCAGATCGCCCCAGGGTCTCTGTTCTGCTCCGCCTGCGGCAAATCCATTGGCGCCCCGCAGGGGGAGGTGAACCAGGGAAGGATGTCCGGGCCCCCTCTCTCCGAACCCCCGTCGGGCACCCTCACATCGAACATCGCCCTCGATATCATCCTCTCCGTCATAACCTGCGGGATCTACTGGTTCTTCTGGCAGGCCCGGCAGATGCGCGCCATCAACCACCTCGTCGGGCAGGAGAGATACAGCTTCTGGCTCTGGTTCTTCCTGACGCTCATCACATGTGGTCTCTACAACATCTACTACGAGTACTACATGGCCCAGGGCATCGTGGAGGCCCAGGATTCACGCGGCTTCCCCAGGTCCAAGGACCTGCCCGTGTTGAGCCTCATCCTCACGATAATCGGCCTCAACATCGTGACGGACGCGATACAGCAGAACGAGATCAACAAGTTCTTCGGCAAGTAGGATGGACCATTACCTCATCCCCCGGAAGATAGCCTCGGGTTTCGCGTCCTTTCTTCTCGTCCTCGCCGGCGTGCACGCGACGGGTATCCTGCCCGCAGGCAGACTCGCTGGGTCTATCCCCGTCTTCTGCCCCTTCGAGCTTCTCACGGGCATCCCCTGCCCCGGTTGCGGCATGACCCGCGCCGTCCTCTGCCTCATCGCGGGCAACCCCTCCGACGCCCTCCTCTACAACCCCTTTTCCTTCTTCCTGATCGCCCTCGTGACGGCCAGCATCCTGCCCCGCCGCTGGCTGGAAAGGGTACCGACAGTTATCCGGGCCATCCTCCCGCACGCCTACTTCGTCATCCTCGGCCTCGTCATCACCTTCTGGATATTCGACAGACTGCTGCCGGCCCTGACCACCTAAAGGCGGCTTAAACCGCTTGAACCGCTTGAACGTTAAAGGCCAAAAAAGGTCCTTCATCCGGGGCCTACAGGATGGTATGAGGGAGAATTGTCTCTAAACGTTCAAACTGTTCAAGCGGCTGCAACCGTCTTCTTACCTTGGTGCTTTTTCCGGCAGGTATTCCTGCCGGATCTTGGCGAGGCTTCTGAAGATGTTCTTCTTCACGTTGCGGTTGTGTTTCTTGAGGTCGGCGACGATGCCTTTCACGAGGTTGCGTTTTGAGACGTCGCCGCGGGGACACTCCGAGGCGATGACGGGCAGGTTGAGGATCGTCGCGAGACGGGTGAGCTCCTTCTCTTCCACGTAGGCGAGGGGGCGGATGATGGCCAGTTCGCCGTCGAACATGTCCTGGTAGGGCATCATGGTACCGATCTCGCCTTGAAAGAAGAGGTTGAGAAGCATCGTCTCGATGATGTCGTCCATGTGGTGGGCGAAGGCGATCTTGTTGGCGCCTATGTCTCCCGCGAGGTCGAAGACCGCCTTCCGCCTGTTCCAGCTGCACCAGAAGCAGTCGAGGTTCTCGATGTCTCCCGTCCAGTCCTCGGGGGGGCGGGCGATGATGTAGGAAAGACCTTCCTTTTCGAAGTAGTCGGCAAGCATGTCCGCGTTGACCCAGGGGAAACCCATGTCCACGTGACAGGCGATGAGCTCGTAGTCGATGGGCACGAACTTGAGCCGTTCCTGCATGATCTTGAGAAGACACAGGCTGTCCTTGCCGCCTGAAACGGCGACGATGACCTTGTCCCCGTCGGAGATCATCCTGTAGTCCCAGATGGCCTTGCCCGTTTTCTTGGTGATAAAGTAGAAGGGGCCGCGGATGTTCATGCCAGCGATTCAGCGAGGGCCCTTGCCTTGTCTATGTACTCCTGTCTGACGCCTCCTTCCGGCTGGCAGCCCGGCGCGTTGACCTGTCCCGCGTAGGCAACCTTGAGAAGGTCAAAGGTCTTCCGGAATATGTCGATCGCCGGACGGCAGGAGTCCATGTCCTCGTCGGCGAAGGTCGTCAGGGTAACGGCCTTCTTTCCCTCTATTCGGGACCCATAGCTTTCGTCCATGAAGGCGATGGACCGGTCCATGACGAGCTTGAGCTGCCCCGAGGGACCGAACCAGTAGATCGGCGTCGCGTAAACGATGAGGTCCGATTCCATGATGTACTTGCGGACGTCCTTCATGTCGTCGTTTATCTTGCAGACGCCCCCGGGCAGGCAGACATAGCAGCCCTGGCAGGGCCGGATATTGAGGTCATTGAGATAGAGCATCCGTACGCCCCACCCCCTGTCCTTCAATACGGCCGACATCGCCCGGGCCAGTTCGACGGTGTTGCCCTTCTTCCGGGGACTCCCGAAAAGGATAACCGCATTTTTCATCATGTCCTCCCTGGAGACAGGTAATGGGTGACAGGTCATGGGTCATCGGAATACCTGTCACGATCTCCGTTTCGTTGCCTTATTATAAGGACAGACGGTTCCAGGTTTCAAGTTTCACGTTTTTTCCCCGAAACCTTGTCTTACGTTACTACACAGGTTATAATGTACTAAGTTCGTTCACGGGATAGGGCATAGCATACGTATCCTGCTCCGCGGTCGGTCCCGACAAAGAGGGGGTGTCATGAACAACATCTTTCTGGGTATCATAACCCTGGCTGCAGTTGTTCTCGTTGTGTACGTCGTTTATATGATACTGAATCTCAAGAGGACCATTGCCTCGCTGGAGAGGTTCGTGGAGACCACGGAAACGAGCCTCCGACCGGCATTGGAGGAATTGCAGGCGACGTTGAAGAGCGTCAGGAAGATCACCGATGACGTGGGCACCCTGACGGACGATATCCGGTATCTCTCGGGTTCCGTCAGGAGTGTCGGAGAGGCCGTGGAACAGGTAAGTTACGCGGTAAAGAGCGCAGCTCAGGCGTCGGTCGGCGAAACACGGGGACTGAAAGCCGGGATCAAGGCAGGCATAGGTTATTTTTTGAGAAACGTCTGCGCCCGGGGCGGGACGCGGCAGTAAAAAAAAGGAGGTAGTGTATGGGACAGCAGGACAGCGGTTTCAGTGCGGGCACGGTTCTTCTCTCTTTCTTCATCGGCGGAATAATCGGCGCGGGTGTGGCGCTGCTCACGGCGCCGAAGACGGGACAGGAAACGAGGAAGATGATCAAGGAATTCGCCGAGGACGCCAGAGACAGGGCCGAGGAGTATGTGGGCCAGGTGAAGGAAAAGGCATCTGGCCTTGTCGACAGGGGCAGGGAACTCCTCGACAAGGAGAAAAACATCATCAGCAAGGCCGTGGAGGCCGGGAAGGAAGCATACGAAAGAGAAAAACAGGGCTGAGATACGATCGATACTCTGACATCATTCAGTAAGGCTGTCCCCCGAGGAGGGGATGGCCTTATCTCTGTTCGGGCGGGCCAATGATCACGGGCAACAGGTTCTACAATCTCGTCCTCGTCTTCATCGTCGCGGTGCTCGGGTACCTGACATACAGGATCGTCGACCCCTTCCTCTCCCCCATCATGTGGGCCGTTGTCTTTTCCGTCGTCTTCTATCCTTTTTACGCCTTTATCCTGAGGTACGTGAGGTACAGGGCAGTCGCATCGGTGCTGACGCTCCTCGCCATCTTCCTTATCATCATCGGGCCTTTCTCCTATTTCGCCTATCTTTTGACCCTGGAGACGGTCTCTCTCGTGAACCGTGTCCAGACGGCCGAGGGCAACCTGCTCCAGAGCTTTCTCGGCCACCCGGTGGTCAATACCTTTATTCAGAAACTCCTCGTCATCCTCCGGATGACGGAGGGGGAATTCTACGAGGCCGTCACCCATGGCATCATCAACGTGGCCAAGGCATCCACGGGTCTCATAAAAACGGGTTTCGGCAATATCGTCACCGTCGGCATCAATTTCATCTTCATTTTCCTGTGCACCTTCTTCTTTCTCGAGGATGGTCCCGCCCTCATCGAAAAGCTGGAGGGCTTCATGCCCTTTTCCCGGCGACAGCGCACCCGGCTCCTCCAGCAGACAAAGGACATCGTCGTCTCCACGATCTATGGAGGTGTCGTCGTCGCCATGTCGCAGGCGATCATCGGCGGCATCACCTTTGCCCTTCTCGGTATCCACTCCCCCATGGTCTGGGCTCTTGCCATGTTCGTCTCGTCCTTTATTCCCGTGGTTGGCACCTTCATCGTCTGGGGCCCCATCGTCATCTATCTCTTCTTTCAGGCGCAGTACCTGAAAGGCGTCATCCTCATTCTCGTCGGAGTTCTCGCGATAAGCTCCGTCGACAACATCCTCAGGCCGCTCATCATCAAGGGCAAGATGAAGATGCCCACAGTTGCCATCTTCTTCGCCATCCTCGGGGGCATCAAGTTCTTTGGTTTCATAGGTTTCATCCTCGGCCCTCTCGTCCTCGCCCTCTTCATCTCCGTCTTCGACATCTTCCGCTTTTCCGAAGAGGAAAGATACAAGACGGAAAATAACGATCAATGACCAGATTCCAATAACCAGAGAAACAGACAATAACCAATAACAAAAAAACGATACACGCAGTCCGTTGTGCGCTGATCCTTGTTCAATTGGTTATTGGTGAATTGGGCATTGTCTTCTTCATTGCTCATTGGAATTTGGTCACTTGGTCATTCATCTCTCCCGCGGATACTCCGGAGAGTCAGCATGTGCGTTGGCGTGGATCTATTTTTGACAGATGTGGGATGCCTCCGATTCCCGGCCTCTAACCCGAAACCTGGAACCCGGAACCCGGAACCGCCTCAAAGAAACACTGCGGGTCTTCCCCCAGGAAGTCGTTCCCGCCACGGGAGAGGGAACAGGCGTATGCGATGGCCCGGCACCCGCGGCACCCCGCCCACCGGGCACAGGTGCGGCATTTGCCGTTGTAGGAGTTTCTGTCACGAAGGGCGGCGAGGACCTCCGAATTCGCCCACACTTCCCTCAGCCCATCCCTCAGGATATTGCCGATGGGGATGCCAATCCTTCTACAGGGCGTGAGCGTCCCGTCGGGAAGCACTGTGATTCCCGATATTCCCGCCGCGCATCCCCCGAGCGCAGGGGCATCGGGCTCCGCCCCGACACCGCCGTCAGCGAGCTGTGTCGCCAGGGGGTCCCCCGTGGTGATCTCGAGCCCCGGGACCGCAAGTGAGAGTATCTCCTCATAGAGTCTCCTCAATCTTTCCCTGCCAAGTATCTTCCCCGACAGGGCCGAACCCCTCCCGTAGGGCACGAGCCGGGAGAAACCGAGGCGTTGCACACCCGCAGCGACGGCGAGGGACACGATATCGGGAAAGAAGTCCCCGTTCAACTCGGAGAGGGTCACGTTCATCGAGACCGTTATACCGGCATTGAGAAGGTGACCGATTCCCCGCATGGCAGAGGAAAAACTCCCCTTTCCACGTATCCTTTCATGCAGTTCCTCCGGCCCCTCCACGCTCACCTGCACCCCCCGCACGGCAAGGTCAGCGAGCATCCGCGCCCTTTCTGCGTCCACAAGGGTCCCGTTGGTAAGCAGATAGGAGGCAAAACCGTATCGGGATATACCCCGCAGTATGTCGGGAAGGTCTTTTCGAAGGAAGGGTTCCCCGCCCGTCACGTTGAAGCTTGGGGCGAAAGGTATCTCGTACGTCTCCGACCAGCTCCGGACGGTATCGCAAATGTCGGCCAGGCCCTGACCAATCTCATCGAGGGTCATCTCCTTCCCGGGCCTGCCCTCCTGGTAGCAGTGGGTACACGCCAGGTTGCATCTCTCCGTCAAATGTATCTGGACGAAAAAATCGAAGGCATTCTCAGCATCGGGGCTCATGCGCACCATCCAAAAGAAGGGCAGTAAGGATGGCATCCTGGCCCTCACTGCCCTTCACGTTCACGTTGCAGACCTGCAACGTCAACCCTTTCAGCTCTTTCACTTG
>MVQQ01000234.1 GCA_002067555.1 Syntrophorhabdus sp. PtaB.Bin184 | reverse complement strand
ATTTCTCTTTATTCGTTCGTACGACGGCTGTACCTGGGAAGTTATTACCCGAAATCTTCGAAAGCTACGGAGAGGGAAAAGATTTTTATTTCCTGGCTCGCGAGAAGGTAGGATAGAGAAGGGAACAGAAGGGATTCCGTATGTTCAATTTCAATATCCGTTGGAGGAAATATATTTCGATACGTATGGTAACGTTCCCCTCCCTCCCTATCCCTTAAGTTTCCCCCCCATCCTCCGATAAAGTCTCAGGAGGATGGCATGATCGACCCTGTTTCTTCCATTATGAGCTATGTCATGAGCCGCAATGAGACCGCCATGTCCCTGGCGAAGAGTCGGATCGAGGCCGAGGCGGCAGTTGCACAGGTCATCCTGGAGGCCGCAAAGAACATAGAGCGCATGACAGAGATCTCTTCGTCCTCCACCTCGCCCCTCGTGGGATCCAATATCGACATCTACGTTTAGGGTTCACCGGACGCTTAACTTCTTTCATGCAATTCCCAAAACTGGTATAATCTTGCCACGTGTGACGGGGGCGGGGTAGGATCCACAATCGCACGGAGGAGGAGGTCAACAGCATGGCAAGAGACATATCTTTCAAGACGGGAAGACGAACCCCCACCCTTTTCAGGCTCCTCAGAGACCGCTACCTCAAGGACGGTATCGATGACCGTTATATAGCCCTCAAATGGGAAGAATGGGGAAAGAACTCTTCCATCACGGTCTTTCGTGCCGTGAAGAACAACAGGGTCGTGGGATGGATCCTCTACGACAGGAAAACAAGCACCATTGAGGAGATGCTCGTCGAGGGAACATGGAAGGGCAAGGACCCCCGCCCGGCGATGCTTGACACGCTCATTGCCCGTGAAAGCCTGGTGGCGGCATCTCTTCTCGCGGCAGACCAGGAAAAGCGCGCATTTCTTCTCGAGTACGGTTTCAGGCCCGTTCTCTTCTTCAGCCGCAACGGCTTCGACCTCGTCAAGATGGAATTGAGCACCTCGGTGCTGCTGAAGAAGACGGCCGCGGGCAAACCCTTTCACGCTTATCGAAAGAAGGAACGCGTCGCCGTCGAGAAGATACCTTCCACCCAGACATACGAAGAGATCAGGAAGGGTCTCACCAATCTTATCGACAGACTCGGCGGGCTCAGGCGGTTCGTCAAACCCGGGCAGACCGTCGCCATCAAGCCGAACGTCGTGAGCGACCACGGCCTCAAGGACGGAAAGGTTGTGGGCGGCATCGTCACCGACATCCGTGTCGTGAAGGCCCTGACGGAGATGCTCCTCGGCCTCGCATCCCACGTCTACATCACCGAAGGCGCTTCTATCAACCGCAGCGCCACCTCGAAGATGTTCAGCCACTACGGCTATGATGAGATCGTCAACCTTGATCCTGAAAGGGTCAGTCTTGTCGATCTCAACACGGACAGGTTCATCGAGAAACAGGTGCCGGGCTGCAAACGCATGTCATCCCGGAGGATTCCCGCCACTCTCGAAATGGTCGACGTCATAATCAACGTGCCGGTCTTGAAGATCCATTTCGCCGCCATTTCTTCCCTGGCCATCAAGAGCCTCCAGGGTGCCGTACCGCCCATAGAGAAATACATGTCCCATTTCTTCGGCCTCTGGCAGAGTCTCGTCAATATCCACCACCTCGTCAAGCCCAAACTGACGATCATAGACGGTCTCACCGGCCTCGAAGACTTCGGGCCCGTCTCGGGTACCCCCATCAAGATGGATGTCCTGATCGGCGGCACAAACCCGGTCGCCGTCGATGCCGTAGCCATGGAGATCATGGGTATCGACCCGAAAACATCCCCCCCGGTATTCCTCGCCTGGATGCAGGGTCTGGGACCGCTCGAGAAGAGCAAGATCAACGTCGTCGGCACCCCCGTCGAAGAGGTGGCGAAAAAATTCGTGCAACCAGCCATCAATGTCACCGGGGGAGCCTGCCTCAGGATCCATGCCGACGAGGCGTGCCCGGGGTGCAAAGGCTATCTGCACTTCGTCCTTTCCAAGCTGCGCAGGCCCGATCCCGCGGACCCCAGCCGGTCCCTTATCGACAGGCCTCTCGAGAGAAAGGCCAACATTTTCCTGGGCCCGTCGACACCCGTTCCCATCAACCCCGATGAGAGCAACATCTTTATGGGTGTCTGCCAGCAGCACCACGCCGGTCTCGGCACGCACATGCCCGGCTGCCCTCCCCATGCGGAGGTCATCACCAAGGCCGTTTACAGCCTCTTTCCCGACATTGAACCCCCCAAGTACGCCGATGAAACGGAAGAAACGAAACTGGGGAAAATGCTGGAGGAAATACTGAAAAAGACCGTTTGAACCGTTTAAGCAGCTTGAACCGCTTGAACGTTTCTGGAAAAAAATTTTTCCCGTTCAAGCGGTTCAAGCGGTTTAAGCCGTCTTTTAGACACCCCACCCTCCCGACACCTTTATTTCCGTGCCGGTTATGTAGGATGCGTCGTTGGAGGCCAGAAAGGCAACCACACGGGCCACTTCTTCCGGTTCGCCTATCCTGCCGAGCATGCTCTCCACTATGATGGGCTCCCTGTACTTGTCGGGCATCCGCATGATGGGCGGGGTCCGTATCATGCCCGGGACGACGGCATTTATGGTCACGCCATTCCTTCCCCCTTCCCGCGCCAGGGTCTTGGTCAGACCCAGGACCCCGGCCTTGGCCGCGGCGTAGGCCACCTCGCCCTTCGCCCCCATGAGTCCGTATATGGAGCTCACGTTGACAATGCGCCCCCACCCGTTGGCGCGCATCTGCGGGAGGAGCAGCTTGGAAAGGAGAAAGGGCACACCGAGATGGATGGACAGAACGGCATTGTAATCCGTCTTGTCGATCTTCGCCGTGATGCCGGGCCTGTCGAAGCCGGCGTTGTTGACGAGAATGTCTATCCTGTGGTCTGCCAGAAGCTCTTCGACCATCTTCACAAGGGGCCGCGTGCGGGTGAGGTCGATGATCCGGAAGACAACGTCGACGCCTTTTGCTTTCAGGTCCCGCGCGACATGTGGAAGGGTCCTCCTGTTCTTGTCGAGAAGGATAAGACGCGCTCCCCGCTCTCCGAAAACCTCGGCACAGGCCCTGCCGATACCCTGTCCGGCCCCGGTGATCAATGCAGTTTTGTCTTTCAGGCTCATGATCGCTCCTCGTGGTTTTATGGAAGTGTTCCACCGGAACGTCGTTATTCTACCGCAACGCTGGAACGTGTTACAACAAAATGTCAAAAGACTTGATTTCTTTGCCGACTTCCTATATTTCCTATAGTGCGGACCTATCCGTGAAGGAAGACAGGATAGATGGAACTATTCGTGGTGATGGATAGATCGATACTGGGCCGAGGGGTCTTCGCCGTCTTCTCCAGCATCGAAAAGGCGCGGTCATTCAGCATCGACATGTACCGGAACACCAGCTTTCAGAGCGAGGTGAAAACCTGCACTGTCATCGGAGACCCGAATCCCTCGGACAGGGTTTACGCGGCTCACTTCTACGACGATTTCTACGATACCCACGTATTCGACGGAATATATTCCGAAAGCAACCTCGCGTATGACGCTGTCGGCAGGAAAGGGCTCATCATTCGATTCGTGATCGATTCTCCCGAAGACAGGGAGATCGTCGGCTAGACAAGGACCAGAGCCCCGTTATCCATGTGACAATTATCATCGACTTTATCGGTGATACCATTTATGTTACTCTTAATGCAGGTGGAGCGAGCCAGCCGATGAAGGTATCCGGTATTTTTCCCAAACGTTTCGGATCCCGTCTTTTCATCATGACGATCATGGCAGGGTTCATCCCCATCGCGATCTTCAGCGTCCTCATCCACACCTTCTCGGGGCGGTTCGAATCAAGCATTCAGCGTGCCGTTGAGGACGGCTACAGAGAGGAATGGACTCAGAGTTCCGCCCTTCTCACAAAGATCGGTGAAGCCTCGATACGCCAGAAGGCCTATGACATCGCGGCTCAGCTCAACCTCACGCTTCAGTCGCATCCGTATATGACGCTCGGCGATCTCAGGCGTGACGCGAAGTTCCGCAGCGTGGCCGTTCAGGGTATAGGGGACCGCGGCTACACAGGTCTTCACGAAACGGATACCGGCGTCGTCCGCTTTCACCGCGACCACAAGGTCGAAAACACCGGCACGCGGGCATTCGAGAAGACGCTTCCCGCGTACTGGCGGATCATCGATGCGGGGCGGGGGGGCAAACCGTCGGGCGGGTATTTCAACTGGATAGAGCCTGACGGCACCACCTCACAGAAATACATGTATGTCGTACCCCTGTCACAGCGGACTGCTGACGGCAAGCGTCTCAGCGTATTCGTCACAACCTATCTCGATGAATTCACGAAACCCTTGAGGGAAGCCCAGGCCATCCAACAGAAGACGGCGAGGAATCTTCTCAGGACCACCTCGGGTCTCCTCGGGTCTTTTCGCGACAACGGGCTCCTTTTCATGGGGATGGGGATCCTCCTCGTCTCTTTCGTAGCCCTCGCCATCGGCATGTATTTCTCGCGGGGCATCTCGCGCCTCTCCGAGGCGACAAGGAAGGTCAACGAAGGGGATTTCAAGATATCCGTTGAGCCCGTGCTCTCGGGGGAGATCAAGACGCTGATGGAGGATTTCAATCGCATGGTGGCCCGCCTCGATGAAACAACTGTCTCCAAGGAGCTCCTCGAAGAGAGCGAAAAAAGGCTCCTCGAAGCGAACATCGACCTCAGGCGCGAGATCGCCGTTCGCTCCCTCGCGGAAAAAGCCCTCGCCGCCGAGAAGGAACGTCTTGCCGTCACGCTCCGATCCATCGGGGACGGCGTCATCACCGTCGATACGGAGGGCAGGGTCATACTCATCAACAGGGCCGGTGAAACGCTCACGGGTTTCTCGCAGGAGGAGGCCGAGGGCAAGTCCTTCACGGACGTCTTCCCTTTGCGGGACCATGACGTCCACACGGCGGGTCACGATCCCGTCGGGGCCCTTCTCAGGAACAACGAGCCGGTCTCTCTCTCGACACCCTCCACGCTTGTCGCGCAGGATGGAACGGAACGGCTCGTGGCCACAACGGCGTCGCTCATCCGCAGCGAAGATACCGCAGTCATCGGCGCCGTAATAGTGTTCCGTGACATCACGGAACAGCACAGAATGGAGGCCGAACTCCTCAAGGCCCGGAAGCTCGAGTCCATCGGCACCCTGGCCGGCGGCATCGCCCACGATTTCAACAACCTTCTCGCGGTCATCCTGGGAAACATATCCTTCGCTCGGATGCTCCTCGACGACGACCAGAAGGCAGTGAGAAGACTGGATGAGGCGGAGAAGGCAACGATCCGCGGCAAAGATCTTTCCTACCGGCTCCTGACCTTCGCCCGGGGCGGCGCGCCGGTAAAGAAGCTTACCGTCCTCGACGACGTTATACGCGATGCCGCCGAACTCACCGTGAGCGGCTCCACTTCGAAATGTGTCTACAGCTTCCCCGAAGATCTCTACACGGCCCAGGTCGACGAAGGACAGATCAGACAGGTCATCCACAACCTAGTCATGAACGCCCGGGAATCCATGCCCGATGGGGGAACGATCAGGATAACCGCCGAGAACGTGGACCTCTTTCAACCTGAGGGGCCCCTGAACCCCGGCAGGTACATCCGCCTGACCGTTGAAGACACGGGATGCGGCATCTCTCCCGAGGACCTCGATCGCGTCTTCGACCCCTATTTCACCACCAAAGAGATGGGCAGCGAGAAGGGAATGGGGCTCGGTCTGGCAATCTGCTATTCCATCGTCAAGAACCACAATGGCTACATCTCCATCTCCTCCGAACAGGGGGTCGGGACCACAGTGACCGTTTACATCGAGGCCCATGAAGGGGACGCGGAATCATGGCCTGTCCGCAGCGTGACGCACGAAGGAAAGGGGAGAAAGATCCTTTACATGGATGACGAGGAACAGGTCCGGGACGTGGCGGGACAGATACTGAAGCACCTGGGATATGATGTCGATTTTGCCCGGGACGGGGCCGAGGCGATAGAGCTTTTCAGGAACGGGATCGCCTCAGGCACTCCCCACGACCTTGTCGTCCTCGACCTCACCGTACCCGGAGGCATGGGGGGCCGCGAGGCGATGGAGAACATCCGCGCCATCAACCCCATGGTCAAGGCGGTGGTATCCAGCGGGTACGTGAACGACACCATCGTGCGCGATTACAGGAAATACGGTTTTTCCGGGGTCGTTGCGAAACCTTATTCCCTGGAACAGTTCAGGAAGGTCATCGAAAGCGTGTTCAACGGGAAGTGACGGGGAACCGTTGAACTCCCGGGCGAAGTGCTGTATAATATTGGAGCCCTGAAGGGGAGTAGCTATAAGAGACGGGGTCAACAATCCGGACCGAGACTCCTGGCCCCGTTTTCGGTCATAGAACAAGGGACCGATCAAGCGAGACCTTTGGCATGGAGGTTATGTTCATGTTGAAGCGTCTTTTTTTTGTGCCTGCCTTCGGGAGGGAAGCATCGTCTGGAGGGCGGTGAACGGAGGATTTGCAGCTCATGGGGAAATAGGGTAGTATAGCACTCCATGAGTCGACGGGGATCACCATTAAAGGGGAGTAGCTTCATCGGCACCATCGTCAGGACGTCGGCCTCGAGACCGACCGGTATGCCGGTTAGAGATCCTAACAAGCGAGACCTTTGCCAGAGCGGCCAACCGGTGCCAAGGCCGGCCGCATCACAGGAAAGGAGAGAACGATGGAGAACATTTGTTACCACAGGGAACCGGTGGAATCCCTCTGCGAGCACCTGAAAAGCCGGAGGACGGGCCTCGGGACCGACGAGGCCGCGAGAAGGCTCGACGAGCACGGTCCCAACGAGCTGAAGGCAAAAAAGAAGAAAACACCGGTGATGATGTTCCTTGACCAGTTCAAGGACTTCATGATCCTCATCCTCCTCGGTGCGGCCGTCGTGGCAGGCGTCATCGGGGAACTGACAGACACGCTCATCATCATTGCCATCGTTATCGCCAACGCCGTCATCGGTTTCATCCAGGAGTTCAGGGCTGAAAAGGCCATCGAGGCCTTGAAACAGATGGCAGCTCCCATGGCGGCCGTCCTCAGGGACGGCAGCGTCCGGTCGATGGCCTCGCGGGACATCGTTCCGGGGGATGTCGTTCTTCTCGAGGCGGGCGCCATCGTTCCCGCCGACATGCGCCTCATCGAAAGCGCGCAGATGCGCGTCGACGAGGCAGCCCTCACAGGCGAATCCGTTCCCGTGGAGAAGTCCGTCGGGGAACTCTGTGACGCGGATATCTCCATCGGCGACAGGGTGAACATGGTCTACAAGGGAACCATCGTCACCTACGGCAGAGGGACGGGCATCGTTGTCGGCACCGGCATGGAAACGGAGCTGGGAAAGATAGCGTCCATGCTCCAGGATGAAGATGAGGTCAGGACCCCCCTTCAGAAACGGCTCGCGGTCTTTGGCAAGAACCTTGCGATAGCCATCCTCGTCATATGCGCCGTCGTCTTCGTCATCGGCCTTCTGCGGGGAGAGCGGCCGCTGCTCATGCTCCTCACTGCCATCTCCCTGGCCGTCGCGGCGATACCCGAGGCCCTGCCGGCGGTCATCACCATCTCCCTCGCCCTCGGCGCGAAGAAGATGGTGAAAAAGAACGCCCTCATCAGGAAACTTCCCGCCGTTGAGACGCTCGGTTCCGTCACGTATATATGCTCCGACAAAACGGGAACTCTCACGTACAACCGCATGACCGTCGAAGAGCTCTACGCCCAGGGAGACATAATCAGGAGCACCGATGAAAAGGCCCGGGCGCTTTCAGACCTCATGAGGGGGGTCGCCCTTAACAACGACTCGAGGGAAGGCACGGACGGTGCCTTTATTGGAGACCCCACGGAAGTCGCCCTCTACACCGTAGCCCGGGACAACGGGTACGAGAGGGAAAGGATCGAGACGGAACACCCCCGCGTCGGCGAGATCCCCTTCGACTCCGACCGGAAATGCATGACGACCATACATAGCATGCCGGATGGGGGCTTCGTGTCCTACACCAAGGGCGCACCCGACGTCCTCATCGAACGGGCCCTGAAGATGTGGGTGAACGGAAGGGAGGAACCCTTGAAGAAGGAAGGGATCCTCGCCGTGAATGAAGACATGGCGAAGAGGGGCCTTCGGGTCCTGTGCGTGGCCATGCGGACCTGGAAAACACTCCCCGGAGAATGCTCCATCGACACGATGGAGAACGACCTCACCATACTTGGCCTCGTCGGAATGATGGACCCACCCCGGGATGAGGCGAAAGAAGCCGTCGATCTCTGCAGGACGGCGGGCATCAGGCCCGTCATGATCACCGGGGACCATCCCGTCACGGCCGCCGCCATCGCGAAGCGCATCGGCATACTTGACGAGTCAAGCGATGGCGTCATGACCGGAAAGGAGCTTGCCGCACTCGGCGATGATGTCTTCGCGTCAAGGGTGGAACACATTCAGGCCTACGCGCGGGTCGCGCCCGAACAGAAGCTAAAGATCGTCAAGGCCCTGCAGGAGAAACACCAGTTCGTGGCAATGACCGGTGACGGCGTCAACGATGCCCCCGCCCTCAAACGGGCCGACATCGGTGTCGCGATGGGCGTCACGGGCACGGATGTCTCCAAGGAGGCCGCCCACATGATCCTCCTCGACGACAACTTCTCGACCATCGTGCAGGCAGTGCGGGAGGGAAGGAAGATATACGACAACATCCGCAAATTCATTCGGTACCTTCTCGCGACGAACACGGGGGAGATCATGACGATATTCTTCGCTCAGGTCCTGGGTTTTCCCATCCCCCTCCTGCCCATACATATCCTCTGGGTCAACCTCGTCACCGACAGCCTCCCCGCCCTCGCCCTTTCCGTGGAGCCGGCGGAAGACGACGTCATGCGGCGCCCTCCGAGAAACCCGAGGGAAAGCATCTTCTCCGGCGGCCTCGGCATCCAGACGATCTGGGTGGGGGCCCTCATGGCCTTTCTCGTCCTCTCCGTGCAGTACGTCTCCATGACAGTCTGCGACGGGGAATGGCAAACCATGGTCTTCACGGTGCTCTGTTTCACCCAGCTTGCGAACGCCCTCGCGATCCGGTCCGACAGGAAATCCCTCTTCAAACAGGGCCTCATGTCCAACAAGGCACTTCTCGGCGCGGTCGTCCTTTCCATATTGATGCAGCTCGCCGTCGTCTACGTGGGACCGCTCAACACGGTCTTCAGGACACAACCCCTGACCCTCGGGGAACTGGCCGCCTGCGTGGGGATCTCGTCGATCGTCTTCTTCGCCGTCGAGGCAGAAAAGCTGGTCCGCCGCGCGAGGGTACGACGCCCGGCCGGGAACTCAAAGGGTTGATTTTTCATGATGATGATACTTATAATGTTGACCAGGCCATAACAATGGAAAAACCTCCGGTGAACAACGCATACGTCGCGTATTTCGACGTCCTGGGATTCACGTCCCGGTTCCTGTCGGGCGACCTCAGGAACCGCTACGAGAAGCTCGTCGCCGCCATCGACGAGCGAGGGGACAAGGATGTAACCTATTTCCTTTTCTCCGACAGCATTGTCGTCATCTCGAAAGTCTTTGCGAAGGTGAGGGAAACGGCGCGCTCCATCTACACGTGGGGAATCCTGAACGATTTCTGGCTCCGCGGCGGCATCGCCCATGGGGGTATGACACCGCTTGACTTTTCCAGCTTCGTCAGCGGCAACAGGGTCATCCTTCCCTTCCTCGGCGAGGGCTACCTCAAGGCCTACAAGCTCGAATCGACGCTGAATATCTCGGGGATCGCCCTCGACGGTATCTTCTTCGAACCCGGCAAGGAATGCGCGGCCCTCAAACGACGGGTCGACTTCGTCGAGTACGAGGAATACCTGCCCAAGCGCGGATACGAGGACACCAAGCTCCTCCTCCTTCCCGAGGAAGGGTCGTTGAGGCAGATAGTGGACACGATGTATTTCGAGGAGATGCTCAAGTCGCACATCAACGACATCGACAAGTACATCAACACCTTCATCTTCTTCATCGAAACGCTGCTGAGGACGGCCGATCACCCGACGGTCGTCAAGTTCCTCGACAACCTGCTGAAGCAGCTGGAGCTCCACGGCAGCCACGTGCTCATCCCGAGCAAGGTCATCATCATCTTCGTGGCCGTCATCGAGGGCCTCATCAGGCGTTTCCGCTCGGGCACCTTCGACGACATCCCCGGAAACCCCCGGGAAAGGCTCGAAACCTACGTCGGGAACATCCTTGGCACGCTCAAGACCCAGGGGTACCTCCCCACCTTCGTGGACTACGTCCTCGAATACGACAAGGCACGCCACACAACGGTCTACAAAGACATCAACAGGCTCCGCGCAGACTGGTCAGATTTCCACTAGAAAAGAATGGTTGCAGCCGCTTGAGCTGCTTGAACAGCTTGAACGGGAAAAAGCGACCGTGCAGAGCAGGAACGCTCAAGCGGCTCGAGCGGTTCAAGCTGTCTTTTCACTGGCACATGAACGACTGGTTGGGAGCTATGTGGCACGTCTTCCCTTTGGGAAAGGCCCTGGTCAGGTTGTAGTCCACGGTGCCGTTCGTGTAATGGCAGATCATGGTGGAGCCGCGCACCACGCTCTCCTTGATCGCCAGAGTGAAGGTGCTCCGGGCGGGGATCGCTTCCCAGCCGGTTGCGCCCCCGGTGGTCCTTATGCCCACCTCCACATTGACGGCGCGGGGGCAGACAAATGACTGGCCCGTTTTTGCCTCGTCGGCCGCAAATGAGGAAACGGTTGCGAAACAAACGGACAACAGGATCGACAGAACAAAAGCTCTTCTCATGGAACTCCTCCCTCTCTTTTCTGGCATGACAACAGTATATCATAATTTCGGTCTCCATCCCGTCATTCTTCGCAGGAGAAGAAAAACCTGTTTTTAGGCGATGGCGCTATGGTACCATAGGAACATGACAAGACCCGATGCTCGAAAGGAGGCCCGGAAATGGGGATGACCCGCGTGGAAGGCAAAGACAAGGGATCTCTCGCTCTTTACGCCCTCAGCACCTGCGTCTGGTGCAAAATGATGAAGGGATTCCTCGCCAAAATGGGGATCGGTTACGACTACGTCGACGTCGATACCCTGGCGGATGAAGAGAAAACGCAGACAATCGCGGAACTCAAGCGGTGGAACCCGAAGTGTTCGTTTCCTTCACTTGTCGTGAATGGCGAGAAGTGCGTCATCGGGTTCAACGAGGACACGCTGAGGCAGGCTCTCAACTTATGAATGACGGACCGGCGCAAGGCTCGAAAGGGGCGGACCTCTTCCTCGAAGATCTCCTGGCCCGATCGCAGGCATCCGGATACCATCTCAACCCCGACATGGGTTTTGTGAGAGCCCTCGTACAAGGGCTTCTAACCAATGTTGAAAGGTACGGCTACCCGGCCTGCCCCTGCCGGCTGGCCTCAGGCAGGCGAGAGGACGACAGCGATATCATCTGTCCCTGTGACTACCGCGATGCGGACCTCGCCGAGCATGGTTCCTGTTTCTGTGCCCTTTACGTCTCGCGCGATGTTGCCGAAGGACACCGTCCCCTTGCGTCCATCCCGGAAAGAAGACCTGCCGAAGGTTCCCGCCGCCATGACAGCGAGCCTGTCGCGGGAATCGGCCGGCCGCCCCTTCCCGTATGGCGGTGCAGGGTCTGCGGGTATCTATGCGCCAGGGAGGCGCCCCCGGAAACATGCCCCATCTGCAAGGCAGCGGAGGACCGTTTCGAGTGCTTCCTTTCGGGAGGTCCGGGATGAGCAAGGCCTTCGTGAAGGAAATGGACGCCATCGACAGGAGGATGCTCACCATCCTCCAGGAGGATTTCCCCCTCGCCGAAAGACCCTTTGAGGCCATAGGAGCTAAGGTCGGCCTCACTGAAGAGGAAACCCGGAAAAGGGTGAAAAGCCTCAAGGACCGGGGTTACATACGGCGCATCGGACCGGTGCTCGACGCCGGGAAACTGGGGTACACAAGCCTCCTCTGCGGCGTCGCAGTCCCTTCGGAGAGACTTGAAGATGTCTCCGGCGCGGTGAGCAGGGAAGCGGGAGTGACCCACAATTACGAACGCGAAGGGGAACTGAACCTCTGGTTCACCGTTACGATGGAAAGAAAGGAGGATATCGAAAGGTTCCTCACGACGCTGGAAGATGCCTTTTCCGTCACCATTCAACGCTTCCCTGAAAAACGGACCTTCAAGATACGGACCCGTTTCTCCGTACCCGAAGACTAAAGACTGCCAGGAAGGAGAGACATGACCGAGAACACATCCGCCGCTGCGTACAAGCGCGTCTTCCTCGTCGATGGACATTCCTATCTCTACCGCGCCTTCTACGCGACACCGCACCTTTCCAACTCATGGGGGGTTCCCACGAATGCCATCTATGCCTTCGTGGGCATGATCCGGAAGCTCATCGCCAGCGAGAACCCCGACAATCTCATCGTCGTCTTTGACTCCCGGGGTCCCTCCTTCAGGGAGGAGATATCCAGGGAGTACAAGGCACAGCGGCCGGCAATGCCCGACAACCTTTCCCTCCAGGTGCCTTTCGTCAAAGAGATCATCGATGCCATGGGGCTGCCCGTTGTGGAAAAGGAGGGTTTTGAGGCGGACGATATCATCGCCACCATCACGGAGCATCTGAAGACCAGGGACAACGTGATGACCTTTATCGTTACGGGCGACAAGGACATGATGCAGCTCGTGGGTGACAGGGTCCGCATCCTCGACTCAATGAAGAACGTTGTCATAGGCGAGGCGGAGGTGACCGAAAAGTTCGGTGTCCCGCCCCGGAATGTCGTGGATTATCTCTCACTCTGCGGCGACACCTCCGACAATATCCCGGGCGTGAAGGGCATCGGCGAGAAAACCGCCGCCAAACTCATCGTCGAGTTCGAAACGCTGGACGGCATCTACGAAAACCTCGAAAAGGTTCAGCCGGAGCGGATACGCCGCCTGCTGGAAGAGGGGCGCGAAAGCGCGTTCACATCGCAGGACCTGGCGCGCATCCGGTGCGACATCCCG
>MVQQ01000233.1 GCA_002067555.1 Syntrophorhabdus sp. PtaB.Bin184 | reverse complement strand
TGGCGGAGAGGGTGGGATTCGAACCCACGGTACGCTTATTAGACGTACAGCCGATTTCGAGTCGGCCCCGTTATGGCCACTTCGGTACCTCTCCGCAGGGTGAAGAACTGTTTGAGCAAGTCAGCACTCTTGTTTTCGAGGATGCCTCCCGACACCTTGACCCTGTGGTTGAGGGGCAGGGTGTTGACGTCGATGACGGAGCCGAAGGCGCCGCGTTTAGCGTCGTGGCAGCCGAAGACGAGTCTTTCGAGGCGTGCCTCGACGATGGCGCCGGCGCACATGGCGCAGGGCTCCATGGTGACAAAGAGCGTGCATCCCGTGAGCCGGTAATTGCCGCGCCGCAGTGATGCTTCCCTGATGGCCAGCATTTCGGCATGGGCCGTCGGGTCTATCCGCGAGCGCGTTGCGTTATGGGCCCTGGCTATGACGGTACCCGATTCGTCGGCCACCAGCGCTCCCACCGGGACCTCCTCCTCGTCCCATGCCTCTCGGGCTTCGGCAAGGCACATCTCCATGTATTCCTCATCGAGCATCACTCAAGTATACTGATAACGGTTGCTGAAATCAATACAGAGACAGGTGAAACGGCAAAGACGGGTAATGGGTCATAGGTAATAGGAAGCATATAGTTCCAGGGTTTGTGAGGTGTCTCTAAGGAAAGCATTCAAGCAGGCAGGATGATCTCACTCTTCTTCCGGTTCTAACGGTCCTAACGGCTCTAACGGCTCCAACCGCCTTTGTTCCCCATAACCCATTACCCGTCTTCTCATCGCCTGTCTTCTTAGTTTACAAAGACCCGTTCATCCTGTTATGATGATTAGCAATCAGCGGACCTGAGAAGGGAATGATGAATAAGGTGGACAATGATCATCCTGGGCATTGATCCCGGTTTGGCGAGTACGGGCTTCGGGGCGTTGCGATGCGATGGACCTGTACCCGCGCTTATCAGGTGCGGCTGCATCAAGACCTTTCCCCATGATTCGATGGCGGACAGGTTGATGCAGATCCATGAAGATGTTGACCGCATCATCGGCGAGGTGCAGCCTGATCTTTTTGCCCTCGAAGACGTCTTTTCCCTTGTCCGTTACCCGAAGGCGGGCATACTTCTCGGCAGTGTTCTCGGGGTGCTCTATGTGACGGCCCGGCAGAGGCGTCTTCCCGTGCAGGAGATAGCCCCGAAGGAGATCAAGAACTCCCTTGTCGGCTTCGGTAACGCAGGCAAGAAGCAGATGAAAAACGCCGTGGCAAGCATACTCAGGGTTGGGGATATCTCTTCCTTCCATGCGGCGGACGCGCTTGCCGTGGCTCTTGCGGTATACTATCGCAGGGATTACCGGAGGGTTGTATGATAGCCTATCTCGAGGGGAAGTTAAAGGGGATCTACGATGAGCGCCTGACCCTTCTCGTCGGGGGCATCGGGTATGATGTCCTCATCCCGGCATTCGTCATGAGCGAGATACGAAGGTCGAAGAAGGCCGAGGACGACCTGAGCCTCTACATATCCTTCCACCAGACCGAAAGGCAGCCAAAACCCGTCCTTGTTGGCTTCAGACATGAGCTGGACAGGGAGTTTTTCGAGCTTTTCATCACCGTTGAGGACATTGGCCCCATGGCCGCCGTCAAGGCTCTCACGAAGTCCATACGGGAGATAGCGCGCCATATCGAGGAAAAGGACGTGAAGTCCCTCCGCAAGCTGAAGGGGATAGGAGAGAGAAAGGCCGACAAGATCGTGGCAACCTTAAAGGGCAGGGTCGCGAAGTATGCTCTCATGCCGGAGACGGCCGCCGCCGCGCCGGTTGCGGAGGATTTCGTGAAAGAGGTGGAGCAGGTGCTCGTCACCCAGCTCGGCCACAAGATGCTTGAGGCGCGGCAGATGATCGATGAGGCGATGAAGAGGAACCCGCGCATCGCCTCATCGGAAGAGCTTTTTGAAGAGGTTTACAGGGGTCAGAGGCAATGATACAGGAAGAGAACTCCACGGAGATCTCCGAGCTTTACAGGAAAGAAGAGAACGGAGGCGACGAGGGTGTTGTGACCTTGCGGCCGAGCCGTCTTTTCGAATACGTTGGCCAGGACACCATCGTGGAGACCCTCCAGATAGCGATCGAGGCGGCGTTAAAGAGAGGGGAGCCCCTGGAGCACATCCTTTTCAACGGCCCGCCGGGGCTTGGAAAGACCACGCTGGCACATATCATCGCCAACGAGATGGGCACGCGGATCGTGACATCCTCGGGTCCCGCGCTGGAGAAGGGCGGAGACCTCATGGGCCTTCTGACGCACCTTGAAAAGGGGGACGTCTTCTTCATCGATGAGATCCATCGCATACCCAAGATCGTCGAAGAGTTTCTCTACCCCGCCATGGAGGACTTCGCCGTCGATTTCATCTTCGACAAGGGTATTCACGCCAGGACACACCGGTATCGCCTCGAACAGTTTACCCTCATCGGCGCGACGACGCGCTCCGGTCTTTTGTCGTCGCCGCTCAGGGAGCGCTTCGGCATCGTGCGGGACCTCGATTTTTACAGGGACGAAGATCTGGTGAAGATCATTAAGCGGTCGGCCGCCATACTTGGTGTCGCCATTGACGACGAGGGGGCTTACGAGACGGCAAAGCGTGCCAGGGGAACGCCCAGGGTGGCGAACAGGCTCCTCAAGCGCGTCCGTGATTATGCCGAAGTCAGGGCCGGCGGGATGATAACGAAGAGCGTGGCCGTCGATGCCCTGAGTCTTGAAGGCATCGACGATCATGGTCTCGGCGAAACGGACAGAAAACTCCTCAAGACCATCATCCTCAATTACAAGGGAGGTCCTGTGGGCATCGAGGCCCTTGCCGCGACGTTGCAGCTCGAGTCGGACGTCCTCATCGAAGTCGTCGAGCCCTTTCTTCTGAAATCGGGGTTCATCATCCGCACCTCCCAGGGTAGAAAGGCCTCTGACAGGGCCTTTACCCATCTCGGCATCCCCCTGACGGGGGCGCCGGCCACAGGCGGGTTGTTCAACGATGTGCCCATGGGAAAAGGCAAATAGACATACCTTCCCCCGATTGTCCGCCAGACCCCCCGGCTTTCCCCGATTAGCCTTGATTTTAGCGGGATAGTGTATTAAAAACATATGTTCTTCAACGAAAAAGCACAGGAGAAGGTCATGGCCAATGTGGGAGTTGTCGGGGTTCAGTGGGGTGATGAAGGCAAGGGGAAGATCATTGACTATCTCAGCGGGTTCGCGGACATCATCGTCCGGTTCCAGGGCGGGGCGAACGCCGGTCACACCATCGTCATCGGTGACAGGAAGGTCATCCTCCATCTTATCCCTTCGGGCATACTTCGCGAGAAGACATACTGTGTCATCGGCAACGGTGTTGTCATGGACCCCGAGGTCCTGGAGAAAGAGCTGGAGGAACTGAAGGGGCTCGGCTATCTCAAGGACGACAAGCGCCTCATGATAAGCGGGTACACCCATGTCATCATGCCTTACCACAAGAAGCTCGACGCCCTCAAGGAATCGAGGAGCGCGAAGAAGATAGGAACGACAGGAAGAGGCATCGGCCCGGCTTACGAGGACAGGGTAAGCAGGATGGGCATCCGCGTCATCGACCTCATCGACAGGAAGGTCTTTCGGGAAAAGCTGAAGGCCAACCTGGAGATGAAGAACTTTCTCATCCGCCGCTACTACAAGGACGAACCGCTGATGATCCGGGATATCCTGAAGAAATTCGAGCCCTACCGGAAGATGCTGAAGAGGCACGTCACGGACTCGACGTCCTTCCTCCACAAGGCGATGGCGAAGAAGAAAAGAATACTTTTCGAGGGAGCCCAGGGCACCTTTCTTGACATCGACCACGGGACGTACCCTTACGTCACATCGTCGAACACCATTGCCGGGAATATTTCGGCGGGCGCCGGCGTGCCTCCGAGCGCCGTCGATTACATCCTGGGAATATGCAAGACATACACGACCCGTGTCGGAGAAGGTCCCTTTCCGACAGAGCTGCCGGGACCCGAGGGGGAGCTCATGAGGAAGATCGGGGACGAATACGGGGCTACCACGGGCAGGCCGAGACGGTGCGGATGGTTCGACGCGGTCCTGGTGAGAAGGGCCGTCAAGTTGAGCGGCATAAACGGTCTGGCGTTGATGAAGCTCGATGTCCTCGATTCCTTCGATACGATCAGAATATGCACCCACTACAGGATAGGCAAACGGCTCTATGAAGAACCCCCCATGGCCCTTCAGGATTTCTACCGGTGCGAACCCCAGTATGAAGAGATGCCGGGCTGGAAGACATCGATAAAGGATGCGAAGAGGCTCGAAGACCTGCCGGAGCAGACGCTGAGATATATAAGGCGTATAGAAGAGCTCGTCGGTGTCCCCGCGGCCATTGTGTCCACGGGACCTGACAGGGACAGCACCATCATCCTCAGGAACCCTTTCGCCTGACCCGGAACCCGCTGTCAGAAATCCGACGCCATAGCCGTTCTGGGACCGTCCCTTTCGGGCGGTTCCTTCCGTAACCCGTCAAAATCTAAGAGGTGGCATGTTTGTTGCACAAACCTTACCACTATGGCTACCGATCTCGATATAACCCAGACAGCATCGATGCTCCAGTATCTGCAGAACGGTCGGAAGAGGGTGGACAATTTCATCATCAATCCCGACGCCTCGGGTTTTCAGGATGTTCTCCTTCGCTCCCTGACGGCCGGCCGGTCCGCGGAATTCAGCTCCGCTCAGGCGGGTCCGGGCATTTCTCCGTCACCCGTCATTGACGATGAGGAGACCAAATTCCGAAAGTGCCTCGACTTCGTTCTTGAGAAGGAAGGGAACCGGCTTGTCAGGGAAGACGGTGAACGAGGTGCGTCGCGCTATGGCATCCTGCAGTCCACCGCAAGGGCTTTCGGGTACAAGGGGAGCATCCGGAACATCACCAGGGAGCAGGTGGAAGGGATCTACAGGAAGCTCTGGAATGCATCCGGCGCATCTTCGCTGCCCTATCCCCTCTGTGTCGTTCACTTTGACACGTATGTCAACAGCCCGGCGGCTGCCAGGAAGATCCTCCAGAGATCGCAGGGGAATATCGACGACTACCTTGCGATAAGAGAACAGCGCTACGTAAGGCTCGCCTCAGCGAAGCCGCAGGTCTATGCCAAGTACCTGAAGGGCTGGAAGAACAGGATAAACAGCCTGCGAACCGTGGTGGCCGAATACGAGAAGGATGCCATGTACGCCCGGATGGGTCTCTCGACACCCGGCAAAGGGTAAGGCTGAGTTATTCGGGTAGCGCCGGCAACCCCTTCCAGATCGTCGACAATCAACGCCAGACCGCTAAAATCTGTTGACTTTGGCTGTTTTTTCGGGTTTTAATAAGAAGCTTTAACTAACGGACCGATGGAGGGAGGGAAGAATGGATGCCAGCAGTTATTATCAGGGAAGGTGAATCCTTCGAGAGCGCCCTCAAGAGATTTAAGAAGCAGTGTGAAAAAACCGGGATCCTCTCCGAGATAAAAAAAAGAGAACATTACGAAAAACCCAGTGTTAAGAGAAAGAAGAAAATCCTTGCTGCGAAAAAGAGAGCTCTGAAAAAACTCAAGAGAACCATGGATAAAGGTCTTTACTAGGAGTAAATGGACTATAAATCCAAAATTGAAGAGGGCTTAAAAGAGGCTTTAAAGAAGAGGGACAGCATAAGGGTGTCCGTATTCCGGATGCTCCTTGCCTCCATAAAGAACAAGGAAGTCGAGAAAATAAGACCTTTGTCTGACGAGGAGTTCTACGCCCTCGTCAAGACGTCGATCAAACAACACAACGATTCCATCGAGAGCTTCAGAAAGGGCGGGCGTCTCGAGCTTGCCGAAAAGGAAGAGAGGGAGCTGGAGATACTCAAGGAATTCCAGCCCTCACAGCTGTCGGAGGAAGACATCCTCAAGGAGATAGAGGAAGCGGTCGCGGCCGTCGGTGCGACAAGCCGGAAAGAGATGGGGAAGGTTATAAAGCTCCTCATGGACAAATTTCCGGGAAGGATAGACGGCAAAGTGTTGAGTGCAATGGTGCTTAAGAGACTGTCATCATGATGACGGCAGTCGAAAGCCCCTATGATCGATAAGACATTATCATACCTCGATTACCTCAAGCTCAGGGATATTATACTCCGGTTTTCCGCGACGCCCTTCTCCAGGGACGCCCTTGGAAGGCTTCGGCCTCTTGACGACATCGAAGAGATCACGAGGCGCCATGACCGGATAGAAGCCGTCATGGATGTCATAAAGTGGAACGGCAGGGTGCCCTTCTCCGATGTCCCCGACATAACCGGAGTGCTGGCGAGGATCGCCATCAGGGATTCCGTCCTTGAGCCTTCGGAGTTCCTTTCCCTGACAGATTTCCTGAGGGTCTGCGAAGACGTTTCGGGTTTTCTCGCAAAGGTGTTCAAGAGAAATGCCTTTACCGAGGAGCTTGTCTCCGGGATCGATGGACTGCCTGCCCTCTCCCGGCGCATCACGCGCTCCGTGAACGTGGAGGGTTATCTGGAGGACAGCGCGTCCTACGAGTTGTCACGCATACGGGCGGACCTCTTCATGAACAGGGAGAGGATCAAAAAGCAACTCGAAAGGATAATGGCACGGGAGGCCATGCGCCCCATCATCCAGGATGACTACGTATCCCTGAGGAACAACAGGTACGTCATCCCCCTGAAGCCGAACTTCAACGAGGCCATCCAGGGCATCGTGCACGACTATTCCCATTCCCTCAAGACCTCTTTTGTCGAGCCCGTGGAGTGCGTGGAGCTCAACAACAGTATCAACATCCTTGTCAACGAGGAAAAGGAAGAGGAAAAGAAGGTTCTTCATGAGCTCACCGGTTTTGCGCGGGGGTTCAGGGAGGCCATCGAAGGGAACGTGCGATGCCTTGCCGAGCTCGATTTCTTCCACGCCATGGCGCTTTTCTGCCACGAATTCAAATGCGTGAGACCCGAGGTGACACCGTCGGGCGGCCTTGAGGTCAGGAAGGCCGTCAATCCCTTCATAGCGATGTCCCGCAAGCAGGATGCCGTGCCCATCGATATTGCCATGAAAGAGAGCGAGAAGGTGATGATCATAAGCGGTCCCAATGCCGGGGGCAAGACGGCGGCGCTGAAGACGATCGGGCTTCTGTCGCTCATGGCGAAGACGGGCCTCTTTATTCCCGCAGCCGAAAGGCCGGTGATACCTCTCTTTTCAAACGTGTTTGCGCTGATCGGAGACGAGCAGGACATATCGCTGGAACTGAGCAGCTTCACCGCCCACATGTATGCCATCAAGGACCTGTATCTCAACGCCAGGGGTGACGAACTCGTTCTCATCGACGAGATAGGAGGTAACACGGAGCCCCAGGAGGCGTCGGCTCTGGCCATGGGGGTTATAGACGCCTTCGTTGAGAAGGGGTGTCGTGTCGTCGTCACGACCCATCTAAATCTCATCAAGGCCTATGGATACATGAAGGATTACGCCATGAACGTGGCGACCTCGTTTGATACCACGAACATGAAGCCTCTCTATCAGCTCATATACGGGACCGCCGGGTACTCGAACGCTATCAACGTCGCGAGGAAGATCGACGTTCCCGGTGTCATAATAGAGAAGAGCTACACCTATCTCAATGAACAGGAATTCATGCTGAACGACCTCATAACGAGCCTTCAGGAGGAGAAGGCAAAGACGGTCGAGGAGCGCCGTGAGCTGGTCAGGATCAAGGAAGAGGCACGCGAGAGGCTCAAGGTCATCAGGGACAGGAAGGATGAGTACCTCCGAAAATGGGAGGACAGGGCCCGCGAGAGGCTCCTCGAACTCGAGATCGAGGTCGAGGAGATCAAAAAAGAGGTTGCAAAAAAGGAAAGAACGTCTATAACAAGAAGTAAGGACAAGATACGTTCCCTGAAGCAAAGGTTGGGGGGACCCGCTAAGGAAGTCAGGGAGGACATCCGAATAGGCGATTACGTTCTTGTGAAGACACTGGGAAGCAAAGGGTACGTCGTCGATATCGACAAAGAGGGAAGTGTTTTTGAAGTTGCCATCGGCAACGTCAGGACGAAGCTGAAACGGATGTTCATTGAGAAGACCGTCGAAGGCCCGAAGCGGGTGTCACGGGACAGATCTGAAATACACGTAGAAAAGATAGAGCAACGAGACCTGAAGATCATCGGCATGCGGGTGGAAGAGGCATTGAAAACCGTAGACATCTTCCTTGACCGGGCCGTTGTCGAGGGCACATCACAGGTCAGGATCGTCCATGGTGTGGGGACGGGCCGGCTCATGCAGGCCGTGAGGGATCGGCTTGCCGAGACGCCCTACGTCCGCACGTTTCACACGGACGAGCACAACGCCGGCGTCACCATAGTGGAGTTCGCATGAAAGCGTCAGTCGATGAGCTCCTGCAGAGAGTGAACATCATCGACGTCATATCCCAGCATGTGAAGCTGAGAAAAGCCGGAAAGGACTACATGGGCTTGTGTCCCTTCCACAAGGAGAAGACGCCCTCCTTCACCGTAAGCGTCGAAAAGCAGATATTTTACTGCTTCGGTTGCAGGGAAGGCGGCAATGTCATCAACTTCATCATGAAATACGAGAACCTGACCTTCGTCGAGGCCCTCGAGCATCTTGGCCGTCAATACGGCATAGAGGTCGAAAGGAAGGGAGACAGGAGGAAAGCGGGCCACTACGATGCCCTGGGGAAGCTCTGCGAATACTACCAGAAAGGCCTCAAGCGTACCGGCTTTGCCCTCGAGTATCTCGCGAAGCGCGGCATTTCCCGTCAGGTCGCGGAAGAGTTCAGGCTCGGGTACAGCGAGCGTTCCCGCAGCGCCCTCAGGGCCTTCCTCAAGGCAACGGAGATACCCGCCGACGTATTCCTCGGCACCGGCATCGTGAGGATGAAAGAGACGGAGTTCTACGACATGTTCGGGGGAAGGATCGTCATTCCCATCATCGATGTCAACAAGAGGGTCATCGGTTTCGGGGGAAGGACGCTCGAGAAGGACGGCATACCGAAATATGTAAACTCCCCCGAATCTTCCGTCTTTTCCAAGCGGACCTCCCTGTTCGGTATTGACAGGGCGAAGAAGCACATCACCGATCGGGATGAGGTGTTCATCGTCGAGGGCTACTTCGATCTCATCGCCCTCTACGGGGCGGGACTCACGAACGTGGTCTCGACGCTGGGGACCTCGGTTACCGAGGGACAGATCATGAAGCTGAGGAATTACACGGAGAACATCACCCTCATGCTCGATGGCGACGAAGCCGGGATCAAGAGCGCCCTGAGGCTTATCGGCCTTTTTGCGGAGATGGATGTCAACGGCAACATGGTTGTCCTGCCGGAAGGGCATGACCCTGACAGCTTTGTGCGGGAAAAAGGTACCGCTGCCGTGGCTGAGGTCGTGAAGGGTAAGAGGCCCATCCTCGACTTCTATTTCGACCATTATGCGGGAAAAGAGAAGATGACGACCCTTCAGGGGAAGCAGGCCTTCATCAGGCAGGTGATGCCGCACATCGAAGCCATTCGCGACAAGGTCAAGAGAAGGCTGTACGTCAAGAGGCTTTCGGAATTGACGGGTGTCGAGGAGGAGCATTTTGCAGGGACGAGGACGTACAACGTGACAGGTGGGGCTCCACGGGCGGATGCCGCGAAAGGGGTGATCGAGAGAAAGGTCATCAATGTCTGCATGGCACGCCCCGAGCTTCTTGAATTCTTTCAGGGAAAGGAGGTATTGCACTATATCAGGGATGACGATGTCAGAGAGGTCATAACAAGAATGGTTACCTGTTTTGAACAGGGAAAGAACCTTGACGTGAAAAACTTCATCGAGACGCTTGATAAGGAGGACCTGAAAGGGCTTGTTCTCAAAGCGGCCTTTGACGAGGGCGGCGGAGCGGATCCCGATGAACCCGAGAAGGTGCTCCTTGATTATTTCAGGCATATTGAACGCCAGTTTTTCAGGGAGAAGTCGAAGAAGATCACCGAGAAGCTTGCCGAGGCGGAGAGATCGGGGGACGCAGCGGCGGTCACAGAACTCCTGGAACAGAAGAGGCAGGTATTGACGCATATAAAAAATAATTTTTTATAGAGAGGTGGCCATGCCTGAGAAAGTAAGGAGATATTATCCTTATGAAGAGAATCTTGAGAACGGGGAGCTGTACGCGTTCATATCGCAGGGTGAGAAGCCCAGCAACATCCTTGATGACATCGACCTTTTCGAGATCGAACACCAGGACGCGATCGGCGGCGCGGAGAACGTGGACGCCGACGAGGCCCTGGATGGGGACCTTGAGGAGGTCTACGACGACGATCTCATCAACCCCATCCGTCATTACATCAAGGAGATGGGAAGCATGGCCCTCCTGACGCGGGAAGGCGAGAAGGAGATCGCCCGTCTCATGGAGGAGGCGAGGGAAGAGATAAAGCAGGTGCTATTGTCTTTTCCCGGCACCGTCAAGGAGCTCCTCAGTGCCCTCATGGCGCTCAAGACATCGAAGGCGGCCGTCAAGGACATCACCGTCGAGGCGGATGATGATGAGGAGGAAGGCGACACGGAACTCGAGTATCAGCGGGAAAGGGTGATCGCCCTTCTTGAGCGGCTAAAGGAAGAGCACGCCCGGTCAGGGGAGAGCGCGAAGGGCAGGAAAGACGGACACAGCAAGGAAATGCAGAAGATAATAACCGAGATCAACCTTAGCAAGAAGATCACGGAAAAGATCATCCTCCGCATGAAACGGTACGTGGAGCGCATAGACAAGATCGACGTCGAGATCGCCCGGTACAGAAGATCAAAGGAAAAAGGAAACAAGAGGCATCTCCAGGCCCTGATGAACAGAAAGGTGAGGATCGAGGATGAGATCGGGATATCCTCGAAACTCCTGAGGCACTACCTGAAGAGGATCGAACAGGCTGAGTCCAACTTCGCGGGGGCCAAGAACGAACTCGTCAAGGCCAATCTCCGGCTCGTCGTGAGCATCGCGAAAAGGTACATAAACAGGGGCCTGTCACTGCTCGACCTCATACAGGAGGGGAATATCGGCCTCATGAAAGCGGTGGACCGTTTCGAGTACAAACGGGGCTACAAGTTCAGCACCTACGCCACCTGGTGGATCCGTCAGTCGATCACGCGGGCCATCGCCGATCAGGCGCGGACGATACGGATCCCCGTGCACATGATAGAGACCATCAACAAGATCATACGGGTGTCCCGCGGGCTCGTGCAGGAGTTGGGCAGGGAGCCCTATCCCGATGAGATAGCCGACAGGATAGGGTTCTCGTCGGAAAAGGTCAGAAGGGTTCTCAGGATAACCAAGGAGCCCATATCCCTGGAGACGCCCATCAACGACGATGAGGACACGCACCTCGCGGATTTCATCGAGGACAAGAATGTGCTCACGCCCCAGGATTCGGCCATCTACGAAGACCTCGTGATGAACCTCAATTCCATCCTCTCGACGCTCTCCCCCAGGGAGGAAAGGGTGGTGAGGATGCGGTTCGGCCTCGGGGAGCGGCAGGACCATACCCTGGAAGAGGTGGGGCAGGTTTTCGAGGTCACCCGTGAACGGATACGGCAGATCGAGGCCAAGGCCCTGAAGAAGCTCAGGCACCCCATGAGGGCGAAGCTCCTGCGTTCTTTCGTGGACCTGTGACATAGAGGACAATGACCAATGACCAAATTCCAATAACCAATTGACCAAAACGAGAGGCAACACAAGGCTGTAGTGCCTGTTGCCGTTTGATAATTGGAGCTTGGCGATTGGTTATTTTCTGGTCATTGGGATTTGGTCATTGGTCATTGTCTTCTTGTTGCCAGTTTTTCCTTGACAAAAGGGCATCGGTAAAATAATTTATGCAAAATTTCCCATGGTTGCAATGACAAATTCAGAGTAAAATGAGGGGATTTTTACATTGCTCATTATATAGTACAGTCCTGTTCGACTCCCGGTCGTTTCGTTTTTCTTTCGTGGTTTTCGGTATAGATCCACATACAGGAGGAGGCTGAAGAAGTGAAGGTCCTAGTGTTCATGAAACAGGTGGCTGATACGGAAGCGCGTATCATCATAAGTTCCGATCAAAAGAGTCTCGAGGTCGAGAACAAATATGTCGTTAACTTCTTCGATGAATTTGCTGTTGAGGAGGCCATACGCATAAAAGAGATGTTGAAGGACGTGGAGATAACGGTGTGCGCCTTCGCGCCGCAAAGGGCCGTCGAAGCCTTGAGGACGACGATAGCCATGGGCGCGGACAGGGCATTTCTAATTAACAGCACCGATCGGGAGGCCGACGACCCCCTTATCGTCTCACGCGTTCTCGCGGGGTTCGCCCGGAAAGAGGGATTCGATATCGTGCTCTGCGGGCGTCAGGCGATGGATGATGAAAGTGCCAATGTAGGCCCCATGGTGGCGGAGTTCCTCGGCATACCGCACGTGAGCCAGGTGACGAAGCTCACCATCACCGGTGGCGGCAAGGCCGAGGTCGAAAGCGAGATAGAAGGGGGCAAAAGGACGTCGGAGGTCTCGCTGCCGGCCCTTTTCACCTGCCAGAAAGGCCTCAATGAGCCAAGGGTACCCCTCATCACGGGCGTGATGAGGGCCATGAAGACACAGATTGATGTCCTCGACCCCGCATCCATCGAGATGCCCTTCGGTCCCATAGACAGGGAGGCATCGAAGATCACGGTGCTGTCCTACGAGGCGCCTGCCGGCCGGCCTTCGGTCCGCATCATGGAGGGAGCGTCACCGGAAGAGAAGGTGCAGAACCTCGTCAGGGCGCTCAAGGATGAAGCGAAGGTCCTGTAGAGAGGAGGATTGCATATGACCAGGGACGTTCTTGTTGTTGTGGAATGCAAAGACGCGAAGCCGAGAAAGGCATCGCTGGAACTACTGTCGATCGGCAGGGAGATGGCCTCGCGCTTCTCGTCCACGCTTTTGGCGGTGGTGTCGGGATCGGGTCTCAAGGACGCCGCCGATACCGTTGCCCACTACGCCGGCAAGACCATTTTTGTCGACAATCCTTCGCTCGCGGAGTACGGGTGGGATACCTGCGGATCGGTGCTCGAGAACATTCTAAGGAAGTATGATCCCATGGTCGTTCTGGGAACGTCGTCGGTGACAGGCAAGGACCTCTTTCCCAGAATAGCCGCACGCCTCTCAGCCGCCATGGTGTCCGACGCGGTCGGTATCGATCTCACGGGCGAAGGGATGAAGATAAAGAAACCCCTCTATGGCGGCAAGGTGATCTCCTGGCTTGCGCCGAAGGCGGACTCGAAGGCCATCGTCACCTTCAGACCCAATTCCTTCACCGTGGCGGATGCGGGCGAGAAGGGTGAGATCATAGAGGAGGCTGTTGCCGTGGACGGGAATCCCGCGATGAGGATCCTGTCATCGGAAAAAAAGACCTCCGGCAAGGTCGACCTCCAGGAGGCCGACTTCATCATCTGCGGCGGCAGGGGCATGAAGGCTGCCGAGAATTTTGCGATGCTCGATGAGATAGCCGATCTCATGGGCGGCCGCACGGGCGCGTCGAGAACGGTCATTGACAGCAAGTGGCGGGAGTACGATGACCAGATCGGAAAGAGCGGCAAGACGGTCTCCCCGAAGCTGTACATCGGATGCGCCCTGTCGGGTGCCCTCCACCACATCATGGGAATGGACACATCGCGGGTCATCGTCGCCATCAACAAGGACCCCAACGCCCCCATATTCCAGTATGCCGATTACGGCATCGTGGACGATGTCTTCGCCGTCCTCCCCGCCCTGAAGGATGAACTGAAGAAGACACGGGAAGAGACGTAAGGGGCATGGACAGGATCGATGTCGTGATCGTCGGGGCCGGTCTTGCCGGCCTGTCCTGTGCCTGGGTGCTTTCCGGGCATGGCCTGCAGGTCATCGTCGTCGAACGCGGCGACTTCGCGGGCAGCAAGAACGTCACGGGCGGGAGGCTCTATCTCAAGCCCATAAACGCCATGGGATCGGAGATGCTGGATGGGGCGCCTTTTGAGCGCAAGGTCGTGCGCGAGCGCTGGAGCCTTCTGGGAAGCGCCAATTCCGTCAGTATCGATCACACATCCGACAGGTTCAGGAACGAGGACCACAGCTACACGGTACTCAGGGCCCGCCTCGACAGGTGGCTCTCGGAGCGCCTTATGGCGAGGGGCGTCTTCGTGATCCCAAAGTACCGCGTCGATGACCTCCTGTGGGAGAACGGGGCGGTGGCCGGGATACGCGCCGGAGCGGAAGAGATCCCCGCCCATGTCGTCGTAGCCGCCGACGGCGTCCTCTCTTTCATGGGCCGCAAGGCGGGATTGCTGCCTCCCCTGTCTCCGAAGGCATACGCCGTGGGCATGAAAGAAGTTCTCGAGCTCCCCGAAGAGAAGATAAACGACCGGTTCAACGTCGGTGACGGTGAGGGCGTTGCCCACCTGTTCCTGGGTGACGTGACGAAGGGCGTCTTCGGCGGCGGATTTCTCTACACGAACAGGGACACCCTTTCCCTGGGTGTCGTGGCGGGTATCGGCGCCATGATGGGGAGGGTCCCCGCGCTGGACGCGTCGACGCTCCTCGAAATGTTCAAAGAGCGTTACGAGCTGCGAAGGCTCCTCGATGGCGCGAAGACCGTCGAGTATTCGGCGCATGTCATACCCGAGGCCGGCTATGACGGCATCGGGAAGCTCTGCGGCAACGGCATCCTCCTTGCCGGCGACGCTGCGGGCCTTGCCCTCAATATGGGCGTGACGGTCCGGGGGATGGAGTTCGCCATCGCCTCGGGCATGACGGCCGCCGAGGCCATTGTCGAAGCGAAGGCATCGGGCGATTATTCGGAGAAGGGCCTTACCCGATACGGAGAGCGTCTCAGGGAGTCCTTCGTCCTCAAAGACCTCGAGGCATCGCGGAGAGTGCCGGGATACCTCGACAACGACTCCTTCTTCTCGTATTACCCCGAAACCTTTCCCGGGCTCGTGGAGAAGATGATGTGGTTTGACGAGAACCCGAAAGGGTCCCCGGGAAAGACCCTGTGGAAGGAGCTTCGCTCGTCGGGCATGCTGAGCGTGAAGCGGCTCATCGAACTTTACCGCATCAGGAACATCTGAGGTGACAGGCCATGAAGATAGACGAAAAGCTTGCCCTTGACGCCTTCAAGACGGACAGGGAGAGCCACATCCTCATCAACCACGATATCTGCAGGTCGAGGTGCACCACAAGGCACTGCCTGACGATCTGCCCTGGACATCTCTACACGTTCAATGAAGAGAAGAATGAGATAGTGGTCGAACACGCCGGATGCCTGGAATGCGGTACCTGCATGATAGCCTGCACCGAAGGCGCCATTACGTGGAGCTACCCGAAGGGTGATTTCGGGGTGCAGTACAGGTACGGATAGAAGAGGGGTAATGGGTGATAGGTAATAGGTGATAGGTAATAGGTGATAGGTAATAGGAACTGTCGCAAAGGTTCCGCTCTTCCTTCCTTTCCCATGACCTATAACCCATAACCTGTTTCCTGCCTCTAACCTGTTTCCTCTTTCTTATCTTTCTGCTATCTTAATTGTGGGGTTTCATGGAGATTATAACCGCCAGGGATCTTATCAAGGATTATGACGGGCTGAGGGCCGTTGACGGGGTCAGCTTTTCCATTGTCAGGGGGGAGTGCTTCGGTTTTCTCGGGCCCAACGGGGCCGGCAAGACGACGATCATGCGCATCATCCATTGCTTCCTTCCCCCGACGGGCGGCGAGGTCAGGGTTCTCGGGCATGACGTCACGAAGGAACCGAGCCTCATCAAGTCGCGCATGGGTGTGATGCCGCAGGACGATAGTCTCGACCCGGACCTTTCCGTGATCCAGAACCTTGTCGTTTACGGCAGGTACTTCGACATGCCGAAGAAAAAGACCCTGCCCCTGGCGAGGGAGCTTCTGGCCTCCGTCGGTCTCACGGACAAGATGAAGGCCAATATCAGGGAACTGTCAGGAGGTATGAAAAGGAGCCTCCTTCTTGCAAGGTCCATCATAAACGATCCCGACGTCATCATACTCGACGAGCCGACGACGGGTCTCGACCCCCACAGCAGACAGATGGTCTGGAAAAGACTCGAAGATCTCAAACGGCAGGGCAAGACCCTCCTTCTGACGACGCACTACATGGAGGAGGCCGAGAGGCTCTGTGATCGGGTGGCCATCATGGACAGGGGAAAGATCATCGTCATCGCCTCGCCGCGAGACCTGATGGACGAGCATGGGGGGAACCTCGAAGCGGTGTACCTCACGCTAACAGGGAGGAAGCTTGAAGATTAAGCGGGCCCTGAGGGTGTGGCAAAGGCACTTCACGGTCTACAGGAAACTCTACCTGTCGAGCATTGCCCTTAACTTCGTCGAGCCCGTTCTCTACCTTGTCGCCTTCGGGTTTGGTCTCGGAGGGTATATCTCGGAGGTCGAGGGAAGACCTTACATCAATTTCATCGCGCCCGGCATCATAGCCTCCTCATCGATGTTCGCGACCATATATGAATGCACCTACGGCACCTACGTGCGCATATTCTTCCAGAAGACCTTCGACGCCATCCTGGCGACCCCCGTCAACATCGACGACCTCATCGCGGGCGAGCTTGTATGGGGCGCGACGAAGAGCGTACTCTACGGCATCATCATCGTCGGGACGATAAGCGCGTTCCACCTTGTCGACTCCCCCCTCATCGTCCTTGTCATTCCCGTTCTCTTCCTGAGCGGGCTCATCTTCGCCCAGATATCGCTCGTGTGCGTGGCACTGGTCCCCGGAGTGGATTCGCTGAACTATTTTTACACACTCTTTTTGTCACCCATGTTCCTCCTGTCGGGGATATTCTTTCCTCTCGACAACCTCCCCGCCTTTGTCGGCAAGGTGGCCTGGTTCACGCCCCTGTATCACCTCACCAACGTCTGCAGGGCCCTTGCCGCGGGATCCCCGGGCAACGCCCTGGAGGGCGCGGTGTGGATACTCGTCGTTGTTATCCTGCTCGCTCCCTTTCCGTTCAGGTTGATGCGAAGAAGGATAATCAGGTAGGGTTCTCTATGGTTTCGATGGCGTCTCGTCGAGAAGCCTGAGGATTATCCTGTCCATGGCGGTGTCGACGGCCGATGTCCCGATGTGATTGTTGGAAAAGACGGAGAAGACGAGTCTCTCCCCTCTTGTTGTTGTCATGTAACCCGACAGGCTCCGTACGTGCGTCATTGTTCCTGTTTTTGCCCGCACTCTTTCTGCCGCGCGGGAGCCCTTGAGCCTCGCGCCGAGAGTGCCGTCGACGCTCATGACGGGAAGGGAGTCGACGAAGGAGCGGGCGTGGGGTCCCTCGGCCATGATCCTCAACAATCGGGCGACGCTGTCGGGCGTGAGAAGGTCGTGCCGGGAGAGTCCCGAGCCATCGGCCATGACGAGGCCGGAGGTATCCACCCCGGCGCGGCGAAGCGTGGCAAGGGCGGCCGCGGCGGATTCCTCGGTCCCGGTCGCCCCCTGGGCCCTGCCTGTCGCGATGAGCAATAGCTCGGCGTAAAGATTGTTGCTGAGCTTGTTGACCACCTTTATGACATCGGCAAGCCGGGGAGAACGGTAGACGGCAACGGTGGTCCATTCCCCCTTCTCTCTTCTCGCCCGCACGTCCACCGTCTTCGGGCAGTTGCGGGCACACAGGATATCTCCCCTCACGACGATACCGGCGGCCTCAAGGGTTTCCCTCAGGACAAAACCCCCGAAGTGGGCGGGATGGTTCACCGCCACGTAGCGGGTTATGGTCGGGCTTTCCGGCCTGATGGAGCCGCTTATCGACAGGGACCTCGACGTCGTGTACTCGAGATGGACGATGTCCCGGTCGGTGTCTTTCCCGGAGGTGACACTGTTTGTGAGGCTGACGTAATCGGTCGCGGGTTCCATGGCAAGGAATACCCCTTTCCCCTTTTTGCCCGACGGGGTTATGTCGAGCTGGATGCAGTTGTTGTTGAAGGTGAAGGCGTCTCTGGGGGCACTGAAGCAGTTCACCGGGTCGACGTCCCAGCCCTTCCCGTAAGGCGGCCCCGGGAACGATGAGTTGTCTATGACGAGGTTACCGGCGATCTCCCTCACGCCCTTTTCCTTCAACGTCGCCGCCCACCGGCGGAACACGTGGAGCACGTCTCCGTCATGGAAATATCCCGATATGGTGGGGTCGCCCGACCCCTCGACGAGGATGTCTCCGTTCAGGACGCCGGAGGTCATCGTGCCACCCGCGAGAAGCCTCGTTTCCCATCGGAAATCCGGAGAAAGTGCGAGGAGGGCCGCAGCCGTGGTAAAGAGCTTCATGTTGGACGCGGGGATGAACCGCTTTCCGGCGTTGTATTCGAAGATCCTTCTTCCCGTTGTCAGCGAGTCGACCACAACTCCCACGTGGGCCTTTTCGAACGCGGGGTCGCCAAGGATGGCCGTGAGGTCTTTCTCGATGGTTTCGACCCCGGTGGTGCCCGCGAAGAGGGGTAGGGCACACAGGATAGGCAGGAGCGCAAGGATGATCCATGGGGTCCCACGATGTCCGCGGGGCCTGTCTCGTGGTGTCATATCGCTCGTTGTCATCGTGTCATAACCCCACGGGTCAGTAGTTCGACAGGAGGCATCTGTCGTTCTGGCACAGATGGGTCCTTATGCGTCCGGGGAACCTTTTCCCCAGGTCTTCTATCCTCTTGGATTTCGTGATGAAGAGGACCTTTTTGCCGGAGCCGAGAAGGCGGAAGAACTCTCCCTCCTCCATGAATATCTCCCGGGCGTCGTCATACTTCGCTCCCATGGCGAGCTCCCCCTTATATGACGCTATCACGACGGGCCGTTTGAGATAGAAGGGAACCGTCAGGTCGAGCCCGGAGTAGTTGACGACGATGTCCGGCTGCACCCTCAATTCCGATGCGGCCAGTGCCAGCTTCTTGGCCGTGTTGATCCTGTCAATCACCCCTGAATGGGCCATAATGGCGATGATGGTGGAGAGGGAGAACAGAAGGAGGATGACAAAGAGCCCTTTCGGTTTCCTGAATCCGGGGAAGAAGAAAAGGACGAGGCAGACGGCCGCCGTGAGGGATATCCAGAGCGAGAAGTACCTGAGGTCAAGCGTGATGGACGTAGCGTCCATCGAGATATCGGCGATATAAGCCATGAACTCCTTGCTGAAGTACAGGAGGCACGAGAAGACGAGTATCGCCATGCCGAGCCCGCAGACGGCGATCTCCCAGTGTCGCCGAAAACGGGAGTCGCGGCTCTCGTGGAAAAGGACGCCCAGGGGGATCGAAAGGGCGGGAAAGACGGGGAGAATGTACGGGGGAAGCTTGGACCCGGAAACACTGAAGAAGACAAAGACAAGCGCCGACCAGATGATGAAAAGACGGCAGTCAGGACGTTTCCAGGTCGCCAGGACGGCGCGGGGGATAAAGAGCGACCAGGGCAGCATTCCTCCCAGGAGAACAGGTATGAAGTAGTACAGTGGCCCGCCTCTGTCGTGCTTCGTGGTGATGAAGCGAAGGAAGTGCTGGTCCACGAAAAAGAAGTCGACGAACTCCTTTTCTCTCATAGATATGACGACGAACCAAGGCGCCGCCACGGCGAAATACAGAAGAAAGCCCGTGAGAGGCTTCATGTGTCTTACGAAAGAAATGTTCCTTTCCACGAGGAGGAAGATAAGAACGGCGCCGCACAAAAGGACCGGTGCGACGGGTCCTTTCGTGAGCGTAGCCAGCGCCATCGCCCCGTAGAACCCGTAGACGAAGACTCCTTCCTTTTCCCTGTAGTGTTCGTTGAAACAAAGGAGGGCCAGAAAGAGCCAGAAGGCGAGGACCATGTCCGTTGTGACTATCCGTGCCATTCCGAAGAAGCCGAAGGACGACAGGAGAACGAGGGAGGCAAGGAAGGCCGCCCCGTCGTCGGTCCACCTCCGGCAGAAGAAAAAGAGACATATGACGCACAGGAAGGCGGCGACAGCGTTGGGAAGCCTGAAGGACCACTCGCTTATTCCGAAGAGCTTGTACGACACCGCCACGGCCCAGTACAGGAAGGGCGGTTTCTCAAAGTACCGCACGTCGTTAAGGCGCGGGACGGCGAGGTCCCCGCTTTCCACCATCTCGCGGGGTATCTCGGCGTACCTTCCCTCGTCAGGCTCCTTCAGGGAATAGTCACCGAGGCCGTAGAAGATGAAGGCATAGGACAGGACGAGAAGGATGATCGTGTATTTGACAAAGGTGTTCCCCGGTTTCATAACCGTTATCCGCCGTTCCCCCTCTTGAATTTGAAAAGGACCATCGCCGTATCTCCGATGCGGTCTTCCGTTGCCATAACGGCGCCGGGCAGAGCGCCCGTCACCTCCTTAGCATCCCGGCCGCGCGTGAGGATGTAGAATTCCTTATGCCGTGACGCGAGTTCCTTGAGCCCGGCCACATCATGTTCCTCCACGTGGACGGCGAATCGTCCGACGTAGTATACATAAACTCCGCGCATACTGCCATAGTAGACCCAGGGTACGGTGTCGCCAGCGAGGGTACGGATCTTCTGAGCCATGGGCTTCGGCGACTTGTAGCGGTTCCATTTCTCGAATATGGAGACGTCTCCCATCATGTACGCGAGGGCCATGAAGACGGCCATCGCGGTGAAAGCAGCCACCGCGCGGCGGTGCCGCATTGAGAGAAGAATGAGAACACCGGCGCATACGGCGAGTGAACCGAGTATGATCCTTTCGGGAAGGAATTCGCTGTAGAGAGACGTTCTGTATACAAGGAGCCCTATCCCCAGGGCGGCAAAGACTCCCGCTGTCACGGCAAAGACTATCCTGTTGTAGATGCTTTTCGCATCGGTGATCGTCCCTGAGACGATGACCGCGAGGGCGGGCAGTGCCGGAAGCATGTACTTGCTGATCTTTCCCGAGGAAAGAGAAAGGAAAAAGAAGAACCAGGCGAACCAGAGCGTGAAGAAGCGCGTTCGCCAGTCTGTTTTCCAGTTCCTGACGGCCACATAAAGGCCGAGCGGAAGGAAGAGACTGAAGGGAAAGAAATCCAGGGGGAGGGTTGTGAAGTAGTAATAAAAGGGTCTCTTGTGACTCCAGGCGTCGAAGAACCGCAGAAAATTCTGGCGCAGGATGTTCTCGTAGAGGTAGGGGAAACCTTCCCGGGCGTACACGGCGAGGTACCAGGGAAGAACGATGGCGATGAAGAGGAGGATGCCGGGACAGGTGTGCCGGTTAAGGAACGCTCCCCACCTTCTTTCCGTGGCGCAGTAAAGGACGATGACGGGTGCCGCGAGCGCCACGCTGAGAGGTCCCTTTGTCATGAAAGCCAGTGCGAGGCAGACGAAGAAGAGATAATACCAGACCTTCCTCCCCGTTTCCATGTACTGGAAGAAGGTGAGGAGCGCCGCGACCAATGCCGCCGAGAACGCCATGTCCACCTGCAGGTAGCGGGCCTGCCAGTAGAAGAGGGGTGTGAGCCCCAGTATCGCGGTGGCGTAAAGGGTTCGTGCCAGACCGAAGCGCGCCTTCAGGATGAGGAAGAAGACAACGATAACGGCGATGGCGGCGAAGCTCGAAGCGAGGCGCATGGAGGCCTCATCCGGGAGCCACCGGAAGATCTTTGCGCAGGCGAAAACGGCATAATAGAAAAGCGGAGGTTTTTCTCCGTAGGTCTCGCCATTGAGATGGGGCACGACAAGGTCATTGTCGAGCTCTTTCACGATCTGCGCAAAATCTCCCTCGTCAGGAGCCCAGAAATCCCGTCCCCCGAGATTCGTAAGGAAAAGGAGCGCACTGACTGCAAGGATGAGAACAAAAGCTATCTTTGCGGTTCTGGTGGAGTCCATCGTTCGCTCTGGTATTTCGTCACAGATCACAGATCGCAGGCCGCAGGTCGAAACAGAAGAGGCGGTGTGTACGGCCCGGTCTGTTGTTTCAAACCTGCGACGTGCGACCCGCGACCTGTGACAGGTCTTTTTAAGGATAAGGGTAGACTGTAAGCCGGGTTCTGTTTTTCCGCCGTTGGGCGGAAACGGTGATCATTTCTCTCAGGATCCGGGTCACCCCGGACCTCAAGCGGCCTACCCGGGTACTGGACGGGCCATCCACGCCGCCTTTTGGGCGGCACCCTCTTTGGCCTTGCATCGGATGGGGTTTACAAAGCTCCCGCGTCGCCGCGGGACTGGTGGGCTCTTACCCCGCCATTTCACCCTTACCCCTTTTGGGGGCGGTGTATTTTCTGTTGCACTTTCCCTGGGGTTGCCCCCGGTTCCCGTTAGGAACCATCCTGCCCTTCGATGCCCGGACTTTCCTCTCCGCTTCACGCGGAGCGACCACCCGTCTACCCTTTTAATATGGCATCTTTCGCGAGCCTGTCCGCTTCCCGGTTTTGTTCCCGCGGTATATATTGTATCGTAAAATGTTCGAAATTGCTCACGATTTCTTTGACCCGTAGCACGTACCCGAGGAGGGTCCTGTTCTTGATCCTGTAGACCCCCGTGACCTGGTTCGCCACGAGCTGTGAATCGGTGTATATCGTGATGTCCCTGACGGAATGCTCCACCGCGGCGGTCAGCGCGCGAAGAAGCGCCTCGTACTCGGCCATGTTGTTCGTCATCTCGCCGAGGTAGTCGCCCCGGGTGAATACGGTCTCTCCCCTGTCGTCCCTGACGACGATCCCGGCGCCTGACTTCCCGGGGTTGCCGGAGGAAGCCCCATCTACGTGGACGTGCCAGCGCATCAGTCGTCTTCTCTGAAGAAGAGAATGCGGTTGCAGCTCGGGCATTGGATAAGCTGCTTGTTTTTCGTGACCTCGATGAAGAGTTGGGGGGGGATGTTCATGTTGCAGCCGAGGCACACACCGTTTCGCACGTTGGTGACGGCGATGCCGCCCCGTTTCTCGCGAAGGATATTGTACGTTGTCCTGAGGTTCTCGCTTACGATGGAGAGAAGATTGTCCCTTTCCGTCGTGAGTTTCGCTATGACCTCATCCATTGACCGTGTCTCTTTCTCTATCTCTGCCCTCTCTATCTCCGATTCCTTCTCCAGCCTCTTGAGTTCCACTTGGGAGGTCTCGTAGTCTTTCTTGAGATCTTCCACCTTGTCCATGAGCACGAGGACATCCTCCTCGGTCCGGTCGTTGGCCTCCTTCGCGGATTCGATCTCTTTCAGAAGGGCCTGGTATTCCTTGTTCGTTTTCACGTCGTAGAGCTTGACTTCCAGTTTCTTTATCTTCTCTTTTTCGCCTTCCAGCTCCTTCTCTTTCTTGCGCCTCTCCTTTTCGAGTTCCTCGACGATCTCCTTCTCCTTTTCGATCTTGTCCCGGACCTCGGTGAGCTGGTCTTCCATTTGTCTGAGTTTCTTCGGAGCCTGAAGAAGCTTCTGCTCCCCTTCCATGATCATCGTTTCGATCTTCTGTGCCTCAAAGAGAGTCTCTAATTCCCGCTCCACCCTGTTGCCTCCATAAATGAGAAGGGGTGTACCCGATGGTACACCCCTTCTTACGTGAGTTCACTATTCCGTTCTATGAGAAATTTCTTCACCATGTCTTCATATGTGGGCCCACTTGGGTTCGAACCAAGGACCTACCGGTTATGAGCCGGTGGCTCTTCCAGCTGAGCTATGGGCCCGACTTCTGTAATAAAATAAACGATTTCTTGGGGGTTTGTCAATGACGGAAAAGGGAAGAGGGGAGGAAGAGAGGTGGGGTGCGGGATAGGTCCTATTCTCCTATTCGTCCTATTTTTCCGCAGTCGTCCCCTTCCTCTCCTGTCTCCTCCTCCCTTGTTTCTCACTTTTCCATTCCATTTTTCCGCGAATCTATACTACAATGTCGACACAGTTGCGAAATGAGAAGATGGGGAGGCGTGTCGTGAGCGACGGTAAGGTCACCAGGGAAGAACTTCTGGAGAAGGCCAGGAAACCGGCTGTGGATGCGATGAAGATGCATCCTTTCTACAAGGGGAAGATAGAGATGGTCCCCAAGTGTGTCATCAGGGACATCGATGATTTTGCCATATGGTATACGCCGGGAGTGGCGGAGCCCTGCAAGGAGATAAACAGGGACCCCGAGAAGGTGTTCGAGCATACCAACAAGGGGAACATGGTGGGCATAGTGACCGACGGGACACGGGTGCTCGGCCTTGGTGATATCGGTCCCATGGCGGGATTGCCCGTCATGGAGGGCAAGGCTCTCCTCTTCAAGTATTTGGGGGGAGTCGATGCCTTCCCGATTTGTCTCGATACGAAGGACCCCGATGAGATCGTGCGGACGGTGAAGCTCATCGCGCCCGTTTTCGGGGGCATCAACCTCGAGGACATCGAGAACCCGAAATGCTTCTACGTTCTGGAAAGGTTGAGGGCGGAATCGCCGATCCCCGTCTGGCATGATGACCAGCAGGGCACCGCCGCGGTCACGCTTGCCGGTCTCGTGAACGCCCTCAAGATAGTGGGAAAGAAGATCGAGGATGCGAAGATCACCATGATCGGCATAGGCGCGGCGAACGTTTGCATCGTGCGCATGCTCATCAGGGCGGGGGCCGATCCGAAGAAGATCATTGTCGTTGACAGCAAGGGAATACTCAATCGGAAACGGGACGACATCAAGCCCAATTACAAGGAGAAGCTGGAACTGGCCGCGACAACGAACGGGGAGAACCGCGAAGGCGACACAGCGGCGGCGCTGAAGGGGCAGGATGTCCTCATCGCCCTGTCGAAGTCGGGACCGGACGTCATACAAAAGGATTGGGTGGCCTCGATGGCCGACAACGCGATCGTCTTCGTCTGTGCCAACCCCATACCCGAGATGTGGCCCTGGGACGCGAAAGAGGCGGGGGCACGCATTGTGGCCACGGGCAGGAGCGATTTCCCCAACCAGGTGAACAACTCCGTCGGGTTCCCGGCGATATTCCGGGGCACCCTCGATGTCAGGGCCCGGACCATCACCGACGAGATGTGCATAGCCGCGGCGTACGAGCTTGCCCGGTGCGCCGAGGACAGGGGGCTTACCGAAGACCACCTCCTTCCGACGATGAATGAATGGGAGGTCTTTCCCCGGGAGGCCGTGGCGGTCGCGAAGATGGCAATGAAGCAGGGTGTCGCGCGCCTCACCATCGACGAAAAGGAGCTCTACAACATGGCGGTTACGAAGATCCGTAGGGCCCAGGACGAGGTGGGCCTGCTCATGGAGAAGGGCATCATAGCGCCCTATGCCGGTTAAGGAGCCCCTCATGCGCGAGATTCACGTGGACGACATCGTTTCCGTTGTAGAACGCCTGTTTATAGACGCCAATATCCATCTTCCCGAGATGATGTACGGCGCCATCAGGGACGCGATAGAGAAGGAGCGTTCCCCTGTCGGCAAGGAGGTGTTGAGGGAGCTCTTGACGAACGCCGATACGGCGCGGGAGGAACGAATGCCCATATGCCAGGACACGGGTCTTGCCGTGACCTTTCTCGAGATCGGCCAGGATGCGCACGTTGTGGGAGGAGACCTCACGGAGGCAGTGGCGGAGGGGGTCCGCCGGGCATACCGCAACGGTTACCTCAGAAAGTCCTGTTGCCATCCCTTCACGCGGAAGAATACCGGTGACAACACACCTCCCATAATCCACACGAAGATCGTGCCTGGTGACGGTATGCGGATCACCGTCTTGCCGAAGGGTGGCGGGAGCGAGAACTACGGGGAGGTGCGCATGCTCATGCCCGCTGAGGGGAAGGAGGGGGTCAGGGCATTTGTCCTCGAGATGGTGCGCAAGGGAGGACCCAATCCCTGTCCGCCCATCATCGTCGGTGTGGGCATCGGGGGCAATTTCGAAACCTCGGCGCTTTTGTCCAAGGAGGCTCTCATGGTCCCCGTGGGCAAACGCAGCGATGACGGGGAACTTGCAGACATGGAGAGGGGGCTCCTCGAGGAGATCAACGCAACCGGCATAGGTCCTCAAGGGTACGGGGGAACGGTGACGGCCCTCGACGTCCACATAAAGATGGCGCCCTGCCATCTCGCGTCGCTGCCCGTGGCGGTCAACATACAGTGCCACGCGCACCGTATCAGGGAGGCCATCCTGTGACAACAGAGCTTAAGAGGATAACGACACCTCTTGCCGATGACGTAACGGGGTCGTTGAGGGCGGGGGAAAAAGTACTTCTGTCCGGTTTCATCTATACAGCCCGGGACGCCGCGCACAAGAGGTTCATCGAAACCCTCGATGCCGGCGGAGAACTGCCTTTCGACATCAAGGGACAAGTCATCTACTATTGCGGCCCGGCACCGGCACCGCCGGGAAAGGTGATGGGATCCTGCGGGCCCACAACGAGTTCCCGCATGGACGTCTACGCGCCGAGACTCATCTCCCTCGGCCTGAAAGGCATGATAGGGAAGGGTAAGCGTTCCGAAAAGGTGAGGGACGCGCTCAGGGAGCACAGGGCGGTCTATCTCGGAGCGACAGGAGGGGCCGGTGCGCTCATCGCACGCACCGTTGTCGCTGCGGAGGTGATCGCCTATGAGGACCTGGGGCCCGAGGCGGTCATGAGGCTCGAGGTGAAGGACATGCCCCTTTTCGTCATCAACGATGTTCACGGCAAGGACCTGTACCTGGAAGGCGTTGAAAGCTACAGGAAATGATGTGCTTGCTTTGACTTTTTAGGGCAAATATTCTAAAAGAATGATAATAGAAGGAGATGCAATGCCAGAGATTCGTGTTGCCATAGCCGGCGTGGGAAACTGCGCGAGCTCGTTGGTACAGGGTATCATTTACTATTCTCGTAAGAATGAAGACACCATCGGGCTCATGCACAGCGATATCTGCGGTTACAAACCGGGAGACATCCGGATCGTGACGGCCTTCGACATCGACCGGCGGAAGGTGGGGGTCCCTCTCGAAAAGGCCATCTTCGCGTCTCCCAACTGCACGAAGACCATAGAGGCCGATATCCCGCCCACGGGTGTCACCGTTCTCATGGGGCACGTCCTCGACGGTGTGGCGCCTCACATGAAACAGTACCCGCCGGAGCGCTCCTTCGTTGTCGCGGACGAAGAGCCCGTCGACGTGGCGAAGGTCCTGAAGGAACGAAATGTCGACATTCTCCTCAACTACCTGCCTGTCGGTTCGGAGCAGGCGGTGCGCTACTACGCCGAGTGCTGCCTCGAAAGCGGCGTCAGCCTGATAAACTGCATCCCCGTGTTCATTGCGTCAGACGACAAATGGACAAGACGTTTCGAAGAGAAGGGGATACCGCTCGTCGGGGACGACGTCAAATCCCAGATCGGGGCGACGATCATTCACAGGACCCTGGCGAAGCTTTTCAACGACCGCGGGGTGAAGCTCGACAACACCTATCAGCTGAACACCGGCGGCAACACCGATTTTCTCAACATGCTCAACAGGGAGCGGCTGACGTCGAAGAAGATATCGAAGACGGAGGCCGTGCAGTCCACCCTCGATGTCCCCATCCCGGCGGAGAACATCCACATAGGCCCTTCGGACTACGTCCCCTGGCAGAAGGACAACAAGGTCTGCTTCATGAGGCTCGAAGGAAGGATATTCGGCGACATACCCATCAACTGTGAATTAAGGCTGTCTGTCGAGGATTCCCCGAACAGCGGGGGATGCATCATTGACGCGGTCCGTTGCTGCAAGGTGGCGCGGGACAGGGGTATCGGCGGAGTGCTGGAGTCCATCTCCGCCTACACCATGAAGCACCCCATCCGGCAGTATCCCGACGAGACGGCACGGGTGATGGTGGAGGAGTTTATCAGGGGTGAAAGGTTCCGGTAGGGGGGCCTTGCGTGATAAGCTCTAAGATCGGCCACCGTTTCGATCCCGTCGTTCTTTCCCTGTACCGGGCTATCCTCGGACAGAAAACGATATCGCCCAACGTGATAAGCTCAGCGGGTACCCTCTTCGGTTTCCTGGCGGCAGCGCTCATTTTCAAGGGACTACCGGCGGCCGGCGCGGCATCGCTGATCGTGGCCGGCTTTTTCGATATCCTCGATGGCGCCATTGCGCGGGGTACCGGCAGGGTGACGCGCTTCGGCGGTTTTTTCGACTCCGTCCTCGACAGGTACACCGACATGGCCGTCATGGGCGCCATCCTCTTCGTTTACGTCCGTGAGGGAAGCAGCGGATACGCGGTCGCCGCCTTCGTCGCGGTGATCGGCACCGCGCTCATACCCTATGCCCGCGCGCGGGCGGAGGCCGCGGGTCTTTCCGGCAAAATAGGTCTCCTCGAGAGGCCCGAGAGGCTCGTCCTTCTCATCCTAGGCCTCTTCGTTCCTTTCCTCCTCAATTACATCATCATCATCCTTGCAGTCCTCACACACGTAACGGTCATCCAGAGGATCGTGCATGTGCGGAGACAGACGAGAAAAGACCGTTAGAACCGTTGGAGCCGTTAGAACCGTTAGAACCGGCAGGACTGTTTGAACCGTTGGAATGATTGGGATAGTTGAAATAGGACTGCAGGGAATCGTCGGAACGGACGGAACTGTTAAGAATCATCAGGGCTATTGTATTGGGTCAATCTTTGCCCTTGCCGGAACAACAAATGATTGCTCGGTTCTAACGGTTCTAACGGTGCCAACGGCTCTAACGGTTCTAACCATCTTCACCGATTTATCATATTGAAGATCTCTTCTTTGAGGATGTTCTTTGCCATTTCGCGGGGGATGCCGGACTTGACGACGGTGCCTTTCTTGAAGAGCATGGCGCTGTTCGCGCCGAAGGCGAGGCCTATGTCCGCCTCGCGCGCCTCGCCGGGGCCGTTGACCTCGCAGCCCATGATGGCCACGTCCAGGTACGAATCGAAGTCGTTGATCTCCTTTTCGAATTCCTCGACTATCGCGGCGAGGTCCACCTTCGTCCTGCCGCAGGTGGGGCAGGAGATGATGTTGATGCCCCGTTTCCTCAGGCCCAAGTCGCGCAGGATGTGGTAGGCCGCTATCACCTCGTACACGGGGTTGCCGGTCAGGGAGACCCTGATGGTGTCCCCTATGCCCTCATGGAGCAGTATGCCGATGCCTATCGCCGACTTGATGGCGCCGGAAAAGACGGGGCCCGCCTCCGTTATCCCCACGTGGAGGGGATAATCGGATTTCTTGGAGAACTTCCTGTAGGCATCGATGGTCTCCCTGATGTCCGAGGCCTTGAGAGAGACCTTGAGCTCCGTCCATCCCACATCCTCGAAGAGGGCCACGTGGTAAAGGGCGCTTTCGACCATGGCGTCTGCGCCGGGCCTCGCATACTTCTTGAGGACCCTTTTCTCCATGGAACCGATGTTCATCCCAAGCCTGACGGGCGTCTTCGTTTCGAGGGCCGCGGCCGCGATCTCTTTCATCTTGCGCAGGTTGTTGATGGTGCCGGGGTTGACCCTGATGCCGTCGATGCCGAGTTCCATGGCCTTCAGCGCTATCCTGTGGTTGAAGTGGATGTCGCCGATGATGGGTACGTCCACTTCCTTCCTGAGAAAGGGGATTATCCTGCAGGTCTCTTCCTGGGGCAGGGCTATCCTGACGAGTTCGCACCCGGCCCTCTTCAGTTCCCGTGTCTGCTCGAGGGTCTCCATGAAATTCTCGGGATTTGTCTTGAGCATGGATTGAACAGCGATGGGGCTGCCGCCACCAATGGGAACACCCCCGACCTGTATCTGTCTTGTCTTTTTTCGTTTCATCCCCTGTTCCTTGAGCTTGAGTGGAAAAATCTTGCTTATAATATCCCCACCGGGTCCCGATGTCAATGATCGGCAGAGATAAAAAAGTGTCCTGCTGCCGCCGGACATGTGGTATAGTGAAGCAACCATGGATACGGGCAGGAAAAGGGGTATTCTCTTGATAGTCATCGGCATCTGCATTCCCCTGTTTGCCCTGCCCTTTGTTTCCGGCTTCGACATGGAGAAAGGTTTCATGGACAATTTCTACAACGCGGGTATCAGGATAACAAAGGATACCGGCAAGGCGTTGCCTGATGCCGTGGTTCGGAAGCCGTCAGGGGATGCAGCGGGGGAAAACCGCCTTTCTCTCGACAGGATGCGGGTCGAAAGGATACCATTCAGATTGTTTCTGGTTCCCACCTTTATCCTTATATATATAGGGATCGTCATGATCGACAGGGCGAAGCCGAGGACGCAGTAGACCGGAGGTCCCCGAGAGGCGGCCCCCTCCGACATTGCGCCCGGTCCGAGAGATGGTGCGGAGTCATTCCTCAGGCTTTCCGCAGCTTGGAATGACATCAGGTTTTTTTCTTCAGGAACACGCGTTCTCGTTAACAATTTCACTTGACTATGGGGAAGTGGTTGAGATAATGTCTTAAAGCATTTTCGGCACCTTTATTATTCACATATAAAACCACGGAACCGGGAGGACGGGTTACTATGGACAAATGGACCTTTGGCTTCACGATGGTTGTCGTCGGGATGGGTGGTACCCTGTGCACCCTCGTTGTGTTTAGCCTCATTATGTCGGCGCTCAAGAAGGTCTTTCCCTACAGGAAAGAAGAAGACAAGTAAAGGGAGGATTCGGGC